>DASTWB010000113.1:0-6880 GCA_035758725.1 Gaiellaceae bacterium | reverse complement strand
GTCGACTCGTCCACCTTGCTCCTGAGGTCGTCGAGGTCGATGTTGCCGCGCTCGTCCGTCGTGACCTTCCGGAGCTCGTAGCCCCCCATCGTCACGCTGGCCGGGTTCGTCCCGTGCGCGGTGTCCGCCACGACGACGCTGCGCCGCTGCTCCGACTCCCCGCGGTCGGCGAAGTAGGCGCGCATGAGCATGAGGCCGGTGAGCTCGCCCTGGGAGCCCGCCGCCGGCTGCAGCGACACGGCGTGCAGGCCGGTGATCTCGGCCAGGATCTCCTGGAGGTCGTGCATGAGCTCGAGCGCACCCTGGGCGCCGTCCTCGTCCTGGTGGGGATGGAGGTCGCGGAAGCCCGGGAGCGCCGCCACCCGCTCGTTGATGCGCGGGTTGTACTTCATCGTGCAGGAACCGAGCGGGTAGAAGCCCGTGTCGATGCCGAAGTTGCGGCTCGTGAGCTTCGTGAAGTGGCGGACGAGCTCGACCTCCGGCAGCTCCGGCAGGCGCGGCGGCCGTTCGCGCCGAAGGTCGTCGGGGATCGCCGGCGGCGAGAGGTCCGCAAGTCGCGGGACCCTGCCGGCGCGGCGGCCTGGGCGGGACTTCTCGAAGACGAGCTTCACTCCGCCAGCGCCTCTGCGAGCCGGTCGATGTCGTCGGTCGTTCGCCGCTCGGTGACTGCGACGAGAAGCGCGTCGTCCATTCCCGGGTAGTCCCGACCGACCGGATAGCCCGGGTTGATCCCGTGCGTGCGGGCCTCCCGGATCGCCTCCTGCGCCTGGCGTCCGAGGCGAACGCCAAACTCCTTGAACGTTGCCTGCTCGGGAAACAGCAGTGGGAGGTCGAGGCGCTCTTTCGCATGCTCCGCGAGGGCCATGCAGGCCTCGCCCACCTCCCGCAGCCCCTCGGGCCCCAGCCAGCACAGGTAGACGAGGCCGCCGAGCGCCAGGAGGGTCTGGTTGGTCGTGATGTTCGACGTCGCCTTCTCGCGGCGGATGTGCTGCTCGCGCGTCTGGAGGGTGAGCACGTAGCCGCGCTCGCCGGCGGCGTCGGTCGTCTCGCCGACGATCCGACCGGGCATCCGCCGAGTGAACTCCTCGCGCGCGGCGATGAACCCGTAGTGCGGTCCACCGAAGGAGAGCGGGTTCCCCGCGCCCTGCCCCTCGCCGATGGCGATCCCGCACCCGTAGTTCCCGGGCGCCTCGAGGACGCCGAGCGAGATCGGATCGACGTGCGCGACCGCGAGCGCCTCCGCGTCGTTCGCGGCCGCGGCCAGCTGCGGCGCCGGCTCGAGGCAGCCGAAGAAGTTCGGCTGCTGGAAGATCGCGCAGGCGGCCCCCTCCGCCGCCGCCCGGAACTCCTCCGGGTCGGTGACGCCCTCGCGGTGGGGGACGTCCACGACCTCCATCCCGAACCCCGGCGCGTACGTGCGGACGACCTGGCGCACCTGCGGGTTGAGCGTCTCGGCGAGGACGATCTTCGAGCGGCCGGTGGCGTGCTTCGCGATGTAGCAGGCGTCCGCGGCAACGGTCGTCCCGTCGTAGCCGGACGCGTTCGAGACGTCCATCCCGGTCAGCTCGCAGATCACCGTCTGGTACTCGAAGATCGCCTGCAGCACGCCCTGGCTGAGCTCCGGCTGGTACGGCGTGTACGCGGTCAGGAACTCGCCCCGCTGGAGGATGTAGTCGACGACTGCCGGGACGTAGTGGTCGTAGACGCCCGCGCCCACGAACGACACCTCCTCGCCGGCATGGACGTTGCGCGCGGCGAGCTCCTCGAGGCGTTCCAGGATCTCCTGCTCCGTGAGCGGATCGCCGAGGGCGAGCGGGCGATCGAAGCGGACGCCGACCGGGATGTCGCGGAAGAGCTCCTCGACGTTAGGGACGCCGATCGTCTCCAGCATCTCGGCGCGATCGGTGTCAGTGAGCGCAGCGTAGGTCACTGCTGGGCGAGGAGCGCCATGTAGGCCTCGATGTCCATGAGGCCTTCGGCCTGCGACGGATCCGCCAGCCGGATTCGCACGAGCCAGCCCTCGCCGTACGGATCCTCGTTGACGGTCTCGGGCGCCTCGACGACCTTCTGGTTCACCTCGAGCACGTCGCCGCCGAGCGGGGCGACCAGGTCCGACACGGCCTTCACGGACTCGACCTCGCCGTAGATGCCGTCCTTCTCGACCGAGGCGCCGGCCTCGGGCGGCTCGAAGTGGACGAGCTCGCCGAGCGCGTCCTGCGCGTACCAGGTGATCCCCAGCACCGCCTCGCCGTCCTCCACTCGGGCCCAGTCGTGCTCTCGGTGGTAGAGCAGGTCGTCGGGGTAGCTCTCGGCAGCCGCCATCAATCCTCCTCGCGCTTGTAGATCGGTTTCTGGACGACGCGGGCCTTCCGCGCGCGGCCTCGCACGTCGATCGTCAAGTCGGTTCCCGGGTCCGCCCGGGCGGTCGGGACGTAGCCCATCCCGATGCCCTTGTCGAGCATCGGCGAGTGGGTCCCCGAGGTGACCTCGCCCCCGCCGTCGATGCTCATGCCCTGCCGCGGGATCCCTGCCTCCTCCATCACGAATGCCGCGAGCCTCCGGGCCGGCCCCTCCTCCTTGATCCTCCGGAGCTGCTCGGCGCCGGTGAAGTCCTTGTCGAGAGCCGCGACCCAGCCGAGCCCCGCCGAGATCGCGTCGGTGTCCGGCCCGATGTCGTTGCCGTGGAGCGGGTAGCAGACCTCGAGGCGCAGCGTGTCCCGCGCGCCCAGCCCCGCCGGCGTGACGCCGCGGGCGACGACCGCGTCCCACAGGCCGGGGCCGTCCTCTGCCGGGACCATGAGCTCGACCCCGGTCTCGCCGGTGTAACCGGTGCGGTTGACCATGACCTCGAGGCCGTCGAGCTCCTCCATCGAGAACGTGAACGCGGGCGCCTCGTCGAGGCCGAGACGCTCGATCGAGCGCGGGCCCTGGACGGCGAGGAGCGCATAGTCGTCGGAGAGGTCGCGGACGTCCGATCCGCGAATCTCGCGCTCCTTCAGCCACCGGAAGTCCGTCTCCCGGTTCGAGGCGTTCACGATCAGCAGGTAGCGGCCGGCGTCCAGCCGGTAGGCGATCAGGTCGTCGATGATCCCGCCGCGCTCGTTCGTGAGCAGCGTGTACTGGGCCTGGCCCGGCTCGATCCTGTCGAGATCGTTGGAGAGGACGCCCTGGAGGAGCTCGTGCGCCCTCGGGCCCTCGATCTCCAGCTCGCCCATGTGGGACACGTCGAAGACGCCTGCGTCGGTGCGGACGGCGCGATGCTCCTGGATCACGCCCTCGTATTGCACCGGCATCTCCCAGCCGGCGAACGGGACGAGGCGCGCGCCGAGCGCGACATGGCGCTCGTGGAGCGGGGTTCGGCGCAGCGTCTGCACGACGCGGCGGATGCTACCGCTGAGGGTCTCTCCGACCTGCGGGCTAGTCGCGCAGGAACGAGGGCACTTCGAGCTCCTCGTCCGTGACCTCGAAGCGCTCACGCTCTCGCTCGCGCTCCTCGGGCTCCCTCGCCGGCGTCTCCTCGGCCACGACGGCCCGTCGCCGCCGCCGGTGCGCTCCCGGGCCGAAGCCGGTCGCGATCACCGTGACCCGGACCTCGTCCTTCAGCGCCTCGTCGATGACCGCGCCGAAGATCACGTTCGCGTTCTGGTCCGAGGCGCTGGTGACGACCTCGGCCGCCTCGTTCACCTCGAAGAGCCCCATGTCGGCCGGGCCGCTGATGTTGAGCAGGATGCCGGTCGCGCCCTCGATCGACGACTCCAGCAGCGGCGACGAGACGGCCGTGTGCGCGGCCTCGGCCGCCCGGCTCTCGCCCGAGCCGGTCCCGATGCCCATGAGGGCCGACCCGGCGTCGGACATGATCGCGCGGACGTCGGCGAAGTCGAGGTTGACGATCCCCGGCACCGTGATCAGGTCGGTGATGCCCTGCACGCCCTGGCGGAGGATGTCGTCGGCCATCCGGAAGGCGTCGACGATCGACGTCCGCTTCTCGACGACCTGGAGGAGGCGGTCGTTCTCGATCACGATCAGCGTGTCGACCTGGTCGCGCAGCTCCTCGATGCCCATCATCGCCTGGTCCGCGCGCTTGCGGCCCTCGAACCCGAACGGCCGCGTCACGACGCCCACGGTGAGCGCCCCGAGCTCGCGCGAGATCTCCGCGACGATGGGTGCGCCGCCCGTGCCCGTGCCGCCGCCCTCGCCCGCGGTGACGAAGACCATGTCCGCGCCCTTGAGGGCGTCCTTCAACTCGTCGCGACTCTCCGTCGCGGCCGCCTTCCCGACCTCCGGGTCGGCTCCGGCGCCGAGACCGCGCGTCGACTCGGCGCCGATGTGGACCTTCAGGTCCGCGTCGACGACGAGGAGCGCCTGGGCGTCCGTGTTGGCGGCAATGAAGTCCACACCGCTCAAGCCGGCATCGACCATGCGGTTGACGGCATTCGACCCGCCGCCGCCGACCCCGACGACCTTGATGACCGCAAGGTAATTGCCTGTCTGATCGCGTACGCTCAACGTCCCTCCACCTCAAGCTCGACTGTAGCTCGCGGCTTGACGAGCCAGTGCAACGCCCCAGCGTAAGGGCGATCTACTGGCCTGTCAACGCGGATTCGTCCGCGGAAGTCTCAGGCTCTACCTGAGACTCCAGAGTTTCGCCCACGACGGGGCGCTCGGGGACGCTCACGTCGAGGTAGGCGGCGACGTCGCCCTCGCGGCGCATCGTCGCGAGCACGCGCCGGGCCACCTCGAGCTTCAGCGGGAGGTCACCGCCCGTGCCGAGTCGAATCTCGAACCGGTCTTCGAGGACGGCCGTCGCCGTCCCGGCCTCGCCCATCTTCACGTACCACACGCGCCTGCTCAGTCCCGGGGCGGCGGCACGGATCGCGGCGACCGTTCTGATTGCGCGCGCGGGTTCGGCGGCGCCGAGGATCGCGCCGACCTGCGGGTCGACGGTTCGCTCGACCCAGACCACCGGCAGGGGCCGCCTCAGCGGTCGCTCGAGCGGTCGCAGGACCCGCCCCTGGGCCGAGACCAGCCACCGGTCGCTCCCGCGCCTCACGACCGCCACCGGCCGTTCGACGCTGACCCGGACCCGAAGCCGGTTCGGGAATGCACGGTCGTAGGCGAGCAGGTGGACGTGGGGCAGCCGGTCCAGTCGCCGCTGGATGGTGTCCTGGTCGATTCGGAGAAGGCTCTCCCCGTGAAGACCCTCGAGCGCTCGTCCGACGAGGCGCGTCTGCCCCGGTGGGATCGACTCGATCTCCACATCGTGAACCGCGAACACGGACGTCTGCCGCGCACCGAGATAGAGGGCGAACGCGGCCGCGAGCAGTCCGAACCCGAGGGCGAGCGACCGGCCCGATGGGACCAGCCGGAGCGCAGGGGACGCCGAGACAGCCGTACGGGCCACGGTGCCAATTTCGCCGCCGCGCCGGGCGCTCCTATGCCCCGACTGCGGGAAGCTCGATCGGCCCGAGGAGCTGGACCTCGTGCTCGAGCTCGACGCCGAACTGCTCGAGGGCCCGGCGGCGAGCCTCCGCCATCAGCGCGATCGCGTCCGCCGAGCGCGCCCCGTCGGCGTTCTCGATGAAGTTCGCGTGGCGCGGAGAGATCTGCGCGCCGCCGATGCGGTAGCCGCGGAGCCCGCAGGCCTCGAGCATCCGCCCGGCGGAGAGCTCGTGCTCCGGGTTCTTGAAGACGCTCCCGAAGGTCCTCTTGTTCGTCGGCTGCGCAGCCTTCCGCGCCGCCTGCAGCCCGGCGACGGTCGCCTTGATCTCCTCCGCGGGGCGCGGGTGGAGACGGAACTCCGCCCGGGCCACGACCTCCCCGGCCCGTAGTGCCGACCGCCGGTACTCCAGGCCGAGCTCGTCCGGCGTCCGCCAGCTCGACCCTGCCGCATCGGCGATCAGCGCCCGCACGAGCACCCCCGCGATGTCGCCGCCGTACGCGCCCGCGTTCATCCAGACACCCCCACCGACGGTGCCAGGGATGGCGCAGGCGAACTCGAGCCCGCCGAGCGACGCGGCCCGGGCGCGGTGCAGGCAGACCGCCAACGGCGCTCCTCCGCCCGCGCGCAGCAGCTCGCCATTCGCCCGCGCGGCCGCGAGGTCGCCCGAGAGCTTGAGCACGAGGCCGTCCACACCCTCGTCGGCGACGAGCAGGTTCGAGCCGAGGCCGACCACCGCGACGGGCAGCTCGCGCTCGGCGGCCCAGGAGAGCGCCTCCTCGAGCTCGGCATCGGTCTCCGGCCGGGCGAACCAGCGGGCCGGGCCGCCGGTTCCGAGCGTCGTGAAACGGGAGAGCGGAACCCGCTCCTCGATCGTCATTCGAGCTCCCCGAAGACGAGGTCCGCCCCCCGGTCGACGTCGCCGGCTCCGACGGTGAGCACGACGTCCCCGGGCTGTGCCCTCCGCGCCAGGAAGCGGGCGCCGTCCTCGACCCTCGGCGTCCACGCGAGGGGCATTCCGGGCCGGAGCTCCGAGAGCGCGTCGACCACCAGCTTGCCGGTCACGCCCTCGACCGGCTCCTCCCGGGCGGGGTAGACGTCGGTGACCGCGACGACGTCCGCCTGCGCGAGCGCGGCCGCCGTCTCCCGCGCGAGATGCCTCGTGCGCGAGTAGAGGTGCGGCTGGAAGAGCGCGAGGATGCGGCCGATGCCCTGGCCGCGCAGCGCCGAGATGGTCGCGCGGATCTCGGCCGGATGGTGCGCGTAGTCGTCCACGATCCGAACGTCGCCGGCGACCCCGACCTCCTCGAGACGCCGCCCGGCGCCGCGGAACTCGCGCAGCACGGGCCACGCGTCCCGCCCGTCCACGCCTGCGAGCTCGAGCGCCGCAAGTGCCGTCGCAGCGTTCCGGCGGTTGTGCTCGCCGGGGATGTTGAGCTCACC
>DASTWB010000009.1:0-15530 GCA_035758725.1 Gaiellaceae bacterium | reverse complement strand
CCACGACCAGCGGCAGCTCCAGCGCGATGGCCAGCGATATCGTCTCACCCTTGAGGGCGACACCCGGACCGCTCGTGGTGGTGACGCCTAGGGCGCCACCGTACGAGGCTCCGAGCGCGGCGCCGACGGCGGCGATCTCGTCCTCCGCCTGGAAGGTCCGGACGCCGAAGTCCTTGCGGCGCGAGAGTTCCTCCAGGATCTCGGACGCAGGGGTGATCGGGTAGGCGCCGAGGAAGAGCGGGAGCCCGCTCTTGACGGACGCGGCGATCAGCCCGAGCGTGAGCGCCTGATTCCCGCGGATGTTCCGGTACGTGCCGGGCGGGAGCTTCGCCGGCGCCACCTCGTAGGTGACGCGGAAGTCCTCGCTCGTCTCGCCGTAGGCCCACCCGGCCTTGAACGCCTTCGTGTTCGCCTCGGCGATCTCCGGCTTCGCCTTGAACTTCTTCGCGATGAAGTCGAGCGTCCCACTCTTCGGGCGGTGGTAGAGCCAGGACATCAGGCCGAGCGCGAACATGTTCTTCGAGCGCTCGGCCTCCCGCTTGGTCACGTTCACGTCCTTGAGGGCCTCTAGCGTCAGCGAGGTGAGCCGCACCTCGTGCACGTGGTAGTCGGCGAGCGACCCGTCGTCGAGCGGGTTCGCCGTGTACCCGGCCTTCTCGAGGTTCCGGTCGGTGAACGCGTCGCGGTTGACGATCAGCGTGCCGCCCTTCGGCAGGTCACGGATGTTCGTCCGCAGCGCGGCCGGGTTCATCGCGACGAGGACGTTCGGCTGGTCACCCGGCGTGAGGATGTCGTGGTCGGAGAAGTGGATCTGGAAGCCGGAGACGCCGGGCAGCGAGCCCGCAGGCGCGCGGATCTCGGCGGGGAAGTCGGGCAGCGTGGACAGGTCGTTCCCGAGCACCGCCGTCTCGTTGGTGAACCGGTCCCCGGTGAGCTGCATCCCGTCGCCGGAATCCCCCGCGAAGCGGATGACGACGCGGTCGAGCTGTTCGACAGGCTTGGCCATGAGCCGGCCCGTCAGATATAGCACCGCCCGGCCCGGAGCGGGCCTCAGCAGGAGCTGACGCGGTCCAGCTCGTCGTACCAGCGCGAGCCGATCTTCACGTAGACGTCCCGGTGCCGGAGGGTCACGTTGGCGATCGTCTGTCCGTTCCGCACGAACCGGTAGGCGACGATCGCCCGCGTGCGGGTCGCCGTCCGGACCTGGATGCCGCGGATCTGGAAGGTCGTCCCGATCAGGCTTCGCGCCCGCCGCTGGCCGGTGACGAACCTCGCGTACGGGCAGGCCCGCCGGTACCGGGGCGTGTAGGTCGCGTACATCGCCTTCCACTTCCCCTGCTTGAAGAGGGTCGCCTGCTGGGTCAGCGTCGCCTTCGGCGTCGAGCTCTGCGCGAGCGCGACGGGCGCGAGCACGGCCACCGCGAGGGCGGCGAGGACGAACCGGAGGGCCATGGGCGCTTCCTTCCTCGGAAGCGCCCAAACCCCTACCCGCTACTTCGCAAGCACCTCGAAGCGCGGGTCGTCGCGGATCGAGTCCAGGTCCTCGTCCGTCGCCATCAGCTCCTTGACGCGCTCGTTGAGCTCGACGGCCCGGCGAAGATGCTCGATCGCCTCGTCGGCGCGTCCCGCCCGAGCCTGGAAGCAGGCGGCATTGAAGTACGCGATGGCGTCGTCCGGCCGTTTCTCGACGACGACCAGCTGCTTGGCGACCGCGGTCTCGTAGTCGCCCTTGCCGTACGCGGCCATCGCCTCGACGGCCTCGATCGGAGCCGGGTCGTACGCCTCGCCCGGCGTGCCGCCGACGACGAGGATCGTCGTGCCGTCCTCCTTCGCGACAGCCTTGCGCCTGGCGGCCGGTTGCACGAGGACGAAGGAGCCGGCCCCGGCCTCGACGGTCTCGCCGTCGATCTCGAACGTCGCGGTGCCGTTCAGGACGATGTAGAGCTCCTCCTGGCCCGCGGTCGCGAACCCGATCTCGGTGTGCTCGCGGATGACGTCGACATCACCCGGGGCCCGGAACGCCTGGATCCCGAACGAGGTGATGTCGAAGCGGCGGCGGACGTCGAAGCGCTGCCGCCCGTCGTCGGTCGCCCCCGGCGCGATCAGCGGCGCGGGCTCGAGCTCGTCGAGCGCCGCGTGGACGTAGCCCTTTTCGGTTGCGGTTGCCATCGGCTCCTCCTATGCGGTCAGCGCTCCGAAGCGCGGATCCTCCCGTAGCGAGTCTAGGTCCTCGTCGGTGCGGATGTGCTCCTTGATCCGATCATCGTCCTCGATCGCCTGCTCGAGATGCCTGATCGCGTCGTCCGACCGGCCCAGGCGAGCCTCCATGCACGCGACGTTGAAGAACGCGAGTGCCTCGGGCCGCTCCTTCAGCACCGGCTGCAGCGCCTCGAGAGCACCCTCGAAGTCGCCCGCCCGGTAGGGCCCCCACATGCCGTTCATGAGCTCGCCGACGTGGAGCTCGTACGGCGCGCCCGGTGTCCCGCCGATCGCGAGAACCGTGGTGCCCTCCTCCTTCGCGATCGCGCTCCGCTTGGCGGCCGGATCCCGGACGAAGACGATCGTCCCGGCCGGCGCGAACACTGGCTCGCCGTCGATGTTGAACGTCGCGGCGCCAGACAGGACGAGGTACAGCTCCTCCTGCCCGCTTGCGCCGAGCGAGACCTCGTCGTGCTCCCCGACTACGTGCCCGTCGCCAACCGCCCGCGTCGCGTGCACGCCGAATCCTCGGATGTCGAAGTGGCGGCGGATGTTGATCGGGATACGTCCGTCGTGCTCGTGTCCCGGCTCGATGTCGTCGAGCGCAACGACCTCAAACGACTTCGCAGTGACGGTCGCCATTCGGCTGCTCCCTTCCGGGACCGCGTCAGCTCGTCCACGAGCAAGGCCCTGGTTTCGAAGTCCATCGGCTGCATCGCGGTCTCCTTTCCCTGGATATTCTTCAGGTCGAACTACTTGACGTGGAGAGTGTAGGGCAGAGATAGTTTGACGTCAAGAGAAATGTGGAACAGAATGCGGCCATGACGACAAAGGCGGAGACCGGTGACGCCGTCGACCGCTTCCTCGGCGACTGGCCGGCCGAGCTGCACGGGGTCGACCCGGAAGTCGAGGCGGCGGTTCAGCGGATTCAGCGGATCAACAAGGCGATCAGGCGGCGCATGGAGGAGACGCTCGGGGAGTTCGACCTCGCCTACGGCGAGTGGGGAATCCTCGGGCACCTGACCCTGTCGGGGCCGCCGTACCGGAGCAGTCCCGGGCAGCTGTCCGAGAAGGAGGGCCTCTCGAGCGGCGCGATGACGAACCGGCTGGACCGGCTCGAGGCCGCGGGCCTCGTCAGACGACTCCCGGACCCGAGCGACCGCCGGGCCCTGGTGGTCGAGCTGACCGACAAGGGGCACGACCTCTGGAAGGAAGCGCTGGGCGCCCAGGCCTCCAAGGAGGGCGTGCTGGCCGCCGCGCTCTCCCGGAAGGAGCTGAAGGAGCTGAACGCACTGCTCCGGAAGGTGCTGCTCGAGTTCGAGCGCTAGGCTCGATGGGTGGCGTCGCTGCCGCCCGACACGCACATGGGACGCGTCGAGCTGACGGTCTCGGATCTCGACCGGTCGCTCGACTACTACCGGCGGGCGATCGGCCTTCGCGTGAGGTCGCAGGACGACGGACGAGCCTCACTCGGGTCGAACGGACGCGAGCTGCTCGTGCTCCACGAGGTGCCCGGCGCGCAGCCGGCGCCGTCGAACACGGGGCTCTTCCACTTCGCGCTGCTCGTGCCCGAGCGGCGGGCGCTTGCGGCCTGGCTCGCGCACGCGATCCGGGAACAGGTGCCGCTGACGGGGGTCTCGGACCACTTCGTCAGCGAGGCGCTCTACCTCCGCGATCCCGACGCGCACGGCATCGAGATCTACGCCGACCGGCCTCGCGAGGTCTGGGAGGGTCAGGTGGAGCGGATGACGACGGAGCCGCTCGACCTCGAGAACCTCCTCGGCGAGCTGGACGACCCCGAGCAAGAGCCGTTCGAGTCGCTCCCCGACGACACCGTCATGGGCCACGTCCACCTGCAGGTCGCGGACATCCCGGAGACGCTGTCCTTCTATCGCGACGTGCTCGGCTTCGACCTCATGGCCGTCTACGGCGGGCAGGCGGTCTTCCTCGCCGCCGGCGGCTACCACCATCACGTCGGCGGGAACACGTGGAACAGCGCCGGCGCCCTGCCGCCGCCTGAGGGCTCAGCATCGCTGCGGTCGGCGACCGTCGTCCTGCCGGACTCCGCAACCCGCGACGAGGTCGTCCAACGGGTGGCCGCGACCGGGCAGGACGCCGAGGACACGCCCGAGGGACCGGTCGTGCGGGACCCGTCCGGCAACCGCCTGCTTCTCACATAGCTTCGCGGTCCTCTTCGCTCACCACCCGACCATGCCGAGCGCCCTGCGGGCGGCCTCGTCGAACGGGGTGAGCGCGAACGGCACCAGCTCGCGGATGCGCGTGTCCGCCGCCACCGTGGGATTGCGGAGACCCTCGACGAGCGGCCTCGCCACGGAGGCGCCCACCGGCGTCACGAGATGCAGCCAGAGCGAGGAGAGAAAGGGCGTCAGGACGGGCACCTCGACGATCACCCTCCGCTTGCCGCGCAGGCCGGCCACCCGCTCGATCATCTCGCGGTAGGTCATGACCTCGGGACCGCCGAGGTCGTACGTCTCGCCGATCGTCTCCTCCCTCCCGGCGACGGCCGCGAGGTACCGCACCGCGTCGGCGAGCGCGATCGGCTGTGTCGGGGTCGAGACCCACCGGGGCGCGATCATCACCGGGAGACGATCCACCAGGGCGACGATCGTCTCGAACGCGGCGCTGCCCTTGCCGACGACGACCGCCGCCCGCAGCGTCGTCAGCGGGACGGCGCCGGAGGCAAGTGCCCGGCCGGTCTCGAGCCTGCTCCGGAGGTGCGGGGAGAGATCCTCGTCCGCCTCGCCGAGCCCGCCGAGGTAGACGAGCTGGCGGACGCCCGCGGTCTCGGCCTCGCGTGCCGTCGTCCGCGCCCCGGCGACGTCGCGCTCCTCGAAGTCCGCGGAGCCCAGGGAGTGGACGAGGTAGTAGACGACGTCGGCGCCCTCGAGCGCCTGCCGGACGGCGGACGCGTCGGTGACGTCCGCGACGACCCACGTGACGCCGTTCTGCTGCGGGTGCGGGCTGCGCGAGACGGCCACGACGTCGTGCTCGGCCGCGAGGACCGGCAGCAGCGCACGGCCGATGAAGCCGGTGGCGCCGAAGACGACCGCCCTCACGGCGGAGCACCGCCGATCAGCCTCCGGAAGTACCTCCGGCTCAGCGCGAGGTGAAACCGCTGCTGGACGAGCGCGTAGAACGGCCCTCGGCGCGGATGGAAGCCGCTGATCCTCGACCGCAGCTCCACCCGCTCGCCGACGATCTGCTCGAAGACGATGCTCCCGCCGCTCCGCCGGACGAGCAGTCCGCCGCGGATCGGGTGTGTCGCGCTCGCGGACGCACCCGAGTGCGCCGTCTCCACCGGCCCGAGAGCGATCAGGACCGGGCCGAGACGCAGGAGACGTAGGTCGATCCCAGCGGCATGCGCCCGCACCGAGATCAGGCCGCGGCCGGAGCGCCGCAGCTCGGCCCAGTAGCGCGACGCGAGCTCCCTGGCACCTTCCTCCGAGCAGGCGACGACGGGGCGGTCGAGGGCGACACGTTGCTCCGACTCCACGGCGCCGTCGCCGCCGATCCGCTGCGTCGACGCCCAGCCGGCCAATTCGGCTCTTGCCATGGGCCGGACTGTAGAAGCGCAGCCCGCCCCATCGGGGTCGGACCGGCTCGCGCACCGGCCGACCGCCGTCGCCCGTAATGTTGCCGCCGTGGTCGAGGCGACCCTCCGCGCCCGCGGTCCCTTCTCGCTGCGCGATTCCGCAGTCTGGGCGAGCGACGCGACACGGAGGTTCGACGGGCGGATCCTCGTGGGCCTCTTCTCGGTGGAGGACGGGCTCGCGCGGGCCTGCGCCTGGCAGGCCTCCGACGGCCGGATCGAGCTCCGCTCACACTCGGAGGACGCGCTGGAGCAGCTTCGGGCGACGCTGCCGCTCGAGGCCGACCACTCGGAGTTCCTGCGCCGGTACGAGGACGATCCGCTGCTCGGGCGCACCATCCGTGCACTGCCGGGCAAGCGTCCGATGCGGGTCGGGACGGTGACGCAAGCACTCATTCGGGCGGTCTGCGGCCAGCTGATCGCCTCGTCGGTGGCGAGGCGGATCGAGCGCGCGCTGATCCGCGCCACGTGCGAATCCGACGGCGTCTTCTGCGTCCCGCCGACCCCAGACTGCTTCGCCGATCGCGCACCGGCCGACCTCCAGCGCTACGAGCTGACGGCACGCAAGGCGTCCACGATCGTTCGTCTCTGCCGGACACTGGATCTCGAGCGGCTCCGCGGCCTGCCCCCGGTGAAGGTCGCCGAGCGGCTCGAGCGCGAGCGCGGTCTCGGGCCGTGGTCGGCGGGCGTGATCGGGCTCGAGGGCCTCGGCTGCCACGAGCTCGGGCTCGTCGGGGACCTCGGGCTGATCAAGCTCTGCACGGCGCTGCTCGGACGGCCGGCGGAGCCGTCCGACACCGCGGAGCTCCTCGATCGTTACGGCGAGTGGCAGGGGCTCGCGAGCAAGTACCTCCTGGCCGGCTCGGCCCGCGGCCTGCTCCCCGTACGGACGGAGCGCGAGAAGCTCGCAGACGCCGCGTGAGCCGCACCGTCCTGCTCTCCACGGGGGCGATGACGCGCGACCCGGTCCAGACCGACCACCAGGAGATCGTCCGCCACGGGCCGGGGCTCGGCGTGCCCGGCTTCGAGCTGGGGATCTACGCGGCCTGGTACGGCCATCTGGACGACGTGATCTCGGATCTCCGGGAGTCCGGCCTGTCGTTTCCGGTCGTCCACGCGGAGAAGCAGATCGGCAACGGGCTCGGCAGCGACGCCGCCGACGAGGTGGACCGCGCCCTCGAGCGGCTCGAGCTCAACTGCCGCGCCGCAGCCGCGCTCGGTGCCCGCACGCTCGTCCTCCACCTCTGGGAGCGCCCGACGGGCGACCTGCAGATCGAGCGCAACCTCGAGCGGTTGCCCATCTGCCTGGACACCGCGGGCGCGTACGACCTCACGCTCGCGGTGGAGACGATCCCCGGCGACGTCGGTACTCCGCTCACCAATATCCGGCTCGCGCTCGAACGGGACGCACGCTGCCGGATCACGCTCGACACGGAGTTCCTCGCCTTCCACGGCGAGCTCGAGGCGAGCGTCCAGGCCGACTGGCTGTGGGCCGACAAGGCGGTACGGCACGTCCACGTCAAGGACTTCGACGGGCGGCTCTGGCACGACGGCAAGCGCCGCTACCTCCTCCCCGGCGAGGGACACCAGGATCTCCAGGCGTTCCTCAACGGGCTCGCGAGCCGCGAGTATGCGGGCGCCGTCACGATCGAGGCGACGGCCGTCGACGAGGAGGGGCGTCTCGATCCCGCACTTCTGACCCGGATGGCCGCTGTCGTGACACAGCTCGCTTCGTAAACTCACCCCATGACTGCCGACCCCCGGCGGATCGCGATTCTCGGCGCCGGGAAGATCGGCGAGGCACTCCTGGCCGGACTGCTGAGCACCGGCTGGCGCAAGCCCGAAGAGATCGTCGCGACCGTCCGGCGGGAAGATCGGGCGACGGAGGTCGCGGAGCGTCACGGGATCGAGGTGACGACCTCGAACACGAAGGCCGTGACGGGCGCGGGGATCGTGGTCATCGCCGTGAAGCCCCAGGACTTCGACCTACTTCTCGGGGAGATCGGCGGGATCCTCTCGCCCGATCAGACGGTGCTCTCGATCGCGGCGGCCGTGCCGACAGCGGCGATCGAGGCGCGGCTTGCAGCCGGGGTCCCCGTTCTGCGCGCGATGCCGAACACCCCCGCGGTCGTTCACGAGGGCGTTGCGGGACTGTGCGCGGGCGCGCACGCAGGCGACGAGCACCTCGCGCTCGCGGAGGACGTCCTGCTCCACGTCGGCCGGGTCGTTCGGGTGCCAGAGCGCTACATGGACGCAGTGACCGCGGTGTCGGGGTCCGGCCCGGCGTACTTCGCGCTCCTCGCGGAGTCGATGATCGAGGCGGGGATCCTGCTCGGCCTCTCCCGCGAGGACACGACCGAGCTCGTCGTCCAGACGATGCTCGGCACGGCGAAGCTGCTCCGCGACGAGAAGATGCACCCGGTCGAGCTGCGCGAGATGGTCACCTCCCCCGGTGGGACGACGATCCGCGCCATCCGGGAGCTCGAGCAGGCCGGTGTGCGCGCCGCGTTCCTGAACGCGATCCAGGCCGCGATGGAGCGTGGCCGGGAGCTCGCGGCAGGCGAGGAGTGACGACCGTCGAGCTGCGGATCTCGGGGAGCGCCGCCGAGGCCGAGAAGGAGGCCGCGGAGCTGCTCGCGGACCGCGCTCGGCAGGGCGGTCACATCGTCCTGTCCGGCGGATCCACTCCGAGGCCTGCCTATCAGGCGGCGGCCCGGCTCGAACCGGACTGGAGCCGGACGGAGCTGTGGTTCGCCGACGAGCGCTGCGTCCCGCCCGACGACGAGCGCTCGAACTACCGGCTCGTCCGGGAGAGCCTCCTCGACCGGCTCGACCGTGCGCCCGCGATCGAGCACCGCGTGCGCGGCGAGCTCTCCCCGGAAGAGGCGGCCGAAGCCTACGAGGCCGAGCTCCGCGGGGTCGTCTTCGACCTCGTCCTGCTGGGGATCGGCCCCGACGGGCACACTGCGTCGCTCTTTCCGAACGACCCGGCGCTGGACGAGCTGAGCCGTCCGGCCGTCGCCGTCCCACGGGCGGACGTCGACCGCGTCACGGTCACGATCCCGCCGCTGAGCGCCTCCGAGACGGTCGTCTTCCTGGTCGCGGGGAGCGAGAAGGCCGACGCCGCGGCACGTGCGTTCGGCGGCGAGCCCGACCGCGCGACGCCCGCCAGCCTCGTGCGATCCGCCTCCGGAACGACCATCGCGCTCCTCGATCGGGCAGCCGCGGCCCACCTGCCTAACTAGACAACATTCGGCCAAGTCGTATATATAGGAGTCGCCGATGGCGACCCCCGAACCCGATCCGATCCCCGAAGTGCTGACGATCGACCGCCCCGACCAGCTCAAGGCGCTCGGCCACCCGCTCCGGCTGCGCGTGCTCGAGGCACTCGGCGAGTCCGAAGAGCCGATGTCGAACCGGGAGCTGGCCCAGCACCTCGGCGTCGACCCCGGCCATCTCCACTTCCACGTGCGGATGCTCCTCCGTGCGGAGCTCATCGAGCAGGTGCCGAGCGACAAGGGCCGCGAGAAGCCGTACCGCGCGGCCGCGAAGACCCTGAAGGTCGCACCCGAGCTCGTGTCGGCCGGCGCGTCGAACCTCCACACCGCGGTCATGGACGACCTGCACAAGGCGCAGGCCGAGCACGGCACCGAGGGACGGTTCCGGTTCGTGCGCGTGACCGTTCGCGTCGATCCGGAGAAGGCGCTCGAGGTCCTCTCGGAGCTCGTCCCCCGCTTCGAGGAGGTCGAGGACGAGAACGCGGAGCAGCTCGTGATCACGGCGATCATGCATCCGCACCCAGGGAACACCTAGCGCTTGCGGCGCTCCGCTTTCGTTCCGCGGCGTCAAGGGAGCAGGGCAGAGTCGAGCTCGGCGGCCATGTCCCGTCGGGCGGCCAGCGCTTGGAGGACGAGCACCGTGTCTGCGACGGGCATGTCCTCGAGGTACTCGTCCCGCTGCTCGAAGGACTTCAGGACGCGCTCGACCGCGTCGGTGTAGCCGAGAAGGTCCTCGGCGCTCAGGGCGGCGAGCGCGTCGGCCACGTCGCTCGGGAAGTCGTCCCGCTCGCGAAGCGAGTCGGCGACCGGGTGAGCCGCGCCGTAGTCCTCGAGGGTGAGCAGCGCGAGCGTGCCCGAGTAGCGGCCGATCGGGCTCTCGCTCTCGGCGGCGCCCTCTGCCAGCGCCCAGCGGGCCTCGTCCTCGGCGCCGGCCCAGTCTCCGGCGAGGATGCGGGACTTGATCGCGCCGATCGGCCTCCCCCAGCTCCCCGGCGGCGCGTGCTCGTAGCTCTCCCGGTAGCGGCGCGCGGCGCGATCGAACCAGTCGGCGGCCTCGCCGGCCCGCCCTGCCATCAGGAGCGCGAGCCCTGCACCGCCGGCGGCGTTCCCGATCCGCGTCAGCTGCCTCTGCCGCTCGTCCGGATCCTCGGGCAGCCGCTGCTTGCCGTCCTCGTAGCGCCCGAGCTCGCGCTCCAGGTGTGCGCACCAGTCCTCCGTCACCGGGCTATTGTCACCAGGTGGCGCGCGAGCTACGCGAGGTGGTGTACGTCGACGGCCTGCGGACCGCGTTCGGCCGTGCGGGGCCCAAGGGGCTCTTCTGGAAGACGCGCGCAGACGACATGGCCGTCAAGGTCGTCCGGGAGCTGCTCCGCCGAAATCCGTCCCTGCCGCCCGACCGGATCGGCGACGTCATCTTCGCTGCGACGGCGCAGGTCGGCGACCAGGGGCTGACGATGGGCCGGGACGTCGCTCTCCTGGCGGGGATCCCGGAGACCGTTCCCGGATTCGCGCTCGACCGGATGTGCGCGGGCGCGCTGACGGCTGTGACCGCGGGGGCCGGGGAGATCGCGATGGGAGCTGCGGACGTCGTCCTCGCCGGCGGTGTCGAGCACATGGGCCACCATCCGATGGGCGCGGAGGTGGACTTCAATCCCCGCTTCGTGGCGGAGCGGCTCGTCGACGACTCGGCGGTGAGCATGGGCGCCACGGCGGAGAACCTCCACGACCGCTTTCCGCAGCTGACGAAGGAGGACGCCGACCACTTTGCCGTCCAGTCCCAGCGGCGGGCCGCCGCGGCGTGGTCGAACGGGATCATGCGCGAGACCGTCGTTCCCATGTCCGTCTTCACGGACGACGGCTGGACGATGGCGGACCGCGACCAGTTCCTCCGGCCGGACACGTCCATGGAGGGCCTGGCCGATCTGCCCACGCCCTTCCGCGCGGGCGGACGGGTGACGGCAGGCAACTCCGCCGGGCTCACCGACGGCGCGACTGTTTGCCTGCTCGCGTCGGAAGGAGCGGCCTCGGAGCTGGGCCTCGAGCCGCGGATGCGTCTCGTCGGATTCGCGTTCGCAGGCGTCGAGCCCGAGCTGATGGGAATCGGGCCGATCCCTGCGACGAAGCGGGTGCTCGAGCAGGCCGGGCTGACGCTCGACGACGTCGGGCTCTTCGAGCTGAACGAGCCGTTCGCCGTGCAGGTGCTGACCTGGTGCGACGGGATGGGCGTCTCGCCGGACGACCCCCGGCTCAACCCGTACGGCGGCGCGATCGCGTGCGGGCATCCTCTCGCCGCGACCGGTGTGCGGCTGCTGGCTCAACTGGCCTACGGGATGAAGGAGCGGCCGGAGGTGCGGTACGGGCTGACCGCGCTGTGTATCGGAATGGGGATGGGCGCCGCGGTTCTGTGGGAGCGGGTCTGACCCGCCCGACGGAGTTCAAGCTCTCGCGCGTCTCGACGGCGGCGGGGCCGGTCGCGCTCCTCACGATCGACAACGGCGAGGACTGGCAGAAGCCGAACGTGTTCGGGCCGGAGGCGCTGGAGTCGCTCGGCGCTCGACTGGGCGAGCTCGAGAGCGGTGAGTGGGCGGGCATGGTGGTCACCGGCAAGCCCTTCGTGTTCTGCGCGGGCGCCGATATCAACCGGTTCCAGGGGGTCGATGCCGAGACGGCGCGGGCGGGCAGCCGGGCGGGCCACGAGCTCTTCGGGCGGATCCGCGACCTGCCGTACCCGACCCTGGCCGCGATCAACGGCGCGTGCCTGGGCGGCGGCGTCGAGATCGCGCTGCACTGCGACCTCCGAACGATCGCGAGCTCCGTGCGGCACTTCGCCTGTCCGGAGGTCTTCCTCGGTCTCTTCCCGGCATGGGGCGGCACCCAGCTGGTTCCGAGGATCGCCGGAGTGGACGCCGCTCTTCGCTTCATCGTCACGAATCCCCTACGCCAAAACCGGATGCTCTCCGGTGCCGAGGCGGAATCTATGGGCCTCGTCGACGCGGTGCTCGAGCCTGCGGAGTTCCTCGACGATTCCGTCGCCTTCTTGCTTCAAGAGACACGGCCGCGCGAGCCGGGCCCGAGGGACAGTCCCTCGCAAGACGCCGTCGGAGACGCGATCGCCAAGGCGCGGCGCCAGCTGGACGACTCGTTGCACGGGGCGGCGCCGGCGCCGTACGTGGCGCTCGAGCTGATCGAGGGCTCCTTCGGCTGGAGCATCGAGGAGGGCTACGCCGCGGAGGAGGAGGCGATCGCGGAGCTCCTCCCCGGCCGACAGGCCCAGGCGTCGCTCTACGCGTTCGACCTCGTCGAGCGCCGTGCGAAGAAGGACGTCGGAAAGCCCGACGCCGACGCGCGGCCGATCCGCAAGGTCGGGATCGTCGGCGCCGGCCTGATGGCGAGCCAGCTCGCGACACTCTTCCTCCGCCGCCTCGAGGTCCCGATCGCGATTCGCGACCTCGACCAGGAGATCGTGGACCGAGCGGTCGCCGCCGTCGACGCAGAGCTCCAGAGCCAGGTTCAGAAGGGCCGCTACGACGAGGGCAAGGCCCGTTTCCTCGCCTCGCTCGTGGAGGGCGGCACGACCTACGACCACTTCGCCGACTGCGACCTCGTGCTCGAGGCAGTCTTCGAGGAGCTGTCGGTCAAGCAGGAGGTCTTCGCCGAGGTGGAGGCCGTCGTCTCGCCCGAAACCGTCCTCGCCACCAACACCTCCTCCCTCTCGATCACGGAAATGGCGTCGCGCCTCGAGCATCCGGAACGCGTCGTCGGGCTCCACTTCTTCAACCCGGTCGCCGTGCTGCCGCTCGTGGAGATCATCCGCACCCCACACACGAACGACACTACGCTCGCCACCGCCTGGGAGACCGCGAAGCAGCTACGCAAGCGCCCCGTGCTCGTCAAGGACGCGCCGGCGTTCGTCGTCAACCGGGTTCTGACCCGCATGACCACCGTGTTGATGGAGGCGCTCGAGAACGGGAACACCGTCGACGAGACGGACGAGGCCATTCTCCGGCTGGGCATGCCGATGGCGCCCTCGGTGCTCCTCCAGATGGTCGGCCCGCGCGTCGCCAACCACGTCCTCGGGACGCTCAACGAGGCCTACCCGGACCGCTTCCCGCTCTCCCGGACACTCGCCAACTACGCCGACGGCAAGGACGAGATCGCCGTCCAGGGCGACAACCGCCGCAGCGTCGAGGAGATCCAGCAGGCCGCGCTCGAGGCGATCGCCGACGAGATCCACCACATGCTGGACGAGGGTGTCGTCGCAGGCGTCGAGGACATCGACACCGCGCTGCTGCTCGGTGCCGGCTGGCCGTTCTTCCTCGGCGGCATCTCGCGGTACCTCGACCACGTGGGCCTCCTCCGCGCGCCCGCTCCAGCCTGAGCCCGGATCAGCCGATACAGAGCGGATGAACGCCCGCGCGCGTGCGGCCGCGCTGCTTCCCGTCTGGGCCCTCGTCGGCCTGGCCGGGCTGGCCTCGACCCTCTCGTTCTCGGCCGTTCGCGCGTCCCGCGCCGGGTGCCTCGAGACACACGCCGCGGATCTCGTCTCCGTCGCCGGTATCGCCGGCCTGGGACTCGCATTCGCAGCGCTCTTGATGGTCGGAACGGTCCCGCGCTACCGCACTCCGGCGGCCGCCGGAGGTGCCGCGGCGGCCCTCGCGCTCAGCGCTTACACGCTCGTGACGTTTCTTGCCCAAGACGGCGCTGTCTGCGGCTTCTAGGCAATAACTCAGGTACACTCCGACAAGCGCATCGCACGGGGACAGGGCGAGCGCAATTTCCTTGGAGGTCTTGGCGGCACACCACAAGTGCCGCTCATGGTGCAAGAGACCGTCGAGCAGACCAACCCTTCTTCACCGGCGAACCTCGCCCTCGTTGAAGACGCCAGCCGGGCCGAGGCCTGGGCCGGCGAGCCCTTGCTGCATGCGGACGAGGATCCCGAAACCGTCCTCGCGCCGGGCACCGCGCGCCGCCGCGCGCTCGATGACGCACTCGCGGAGCTCGAGGCGGGATCCAAGGCGCCCTCGGCGGACTGGAAGATCCGCTACGCGCTCATGCTCGGGCTCGAGCGTGTCCTCAGCGAGCGGCCGCCGCGGCTGAAGTCCGGCACCGAGCTCCGCCGTCACCAGATCGACGCGCTCGCCGGGATGCTGACCGAGCTGATCGCCGCGAACCAGAAGGCGGCGGAGAACGGCAACGGCGCCGCGAAGCTCGAGGAGGTCGACGAGGTCGAGGACGACGAGGACGACTTCGAGCTCGACGGCGAGGCCGAGCCGCTTCCGCCGGCGCCGGCCGAGGATCCGGGCGCGGAGCGGCGCTACCGCTTCCGCCATCCGACCGCCTCGGGCAAGACGATCGCGGCGGCCGGCTTCGTCGAGGCGGCTCGGACGGAGGGAGTGCTGATCCTCACCCACCGGCGGCTGCTCGTGAACCAGTTCAACCGCGACTTGACCGCGGAGGGCTACGGCGACCGGCTCAAACCGGCGGTCGACAAGGGCAAGAAGCCGCCCCGGGCGGACCTGATCACCGTCCAGACCTATGCCTGGTTCGCGCGGCACGTGAACGACCTCGAGAAGAGCGCATACCAGCTCGTCATCTGCGACGAGGCCCATACCGCGCTCGGCGAGAAGACGAGCGCCGCGATCCGGAGCTACACAGAGCCGCTCTTCATCGGGATGACGGCGACCGAGCAGCTGATCGCGAAACAGGTCTCGGACGTCTTCCCGGCCTCCGTCGACGACCTCCCGCTCCAGGACGCAGCGAGACGCGGGCTGATCGCACCCCTCCGCTGCCTCCGCGTCCCGCCCGCCGCCGCCATCAACTCCGTTCCGATCGTCGGCGGCGACTTCGAAGAGCGCGCCCTGGCCGAGGTCCTGGACCATCAGGCGCTGAACCAGGCGGCGGCGAGCCTCTACCGCGACCGCTTCGACTCGAGCCCCGGAATCGTCTACGCCGCGGGGGTCGAGCACGCGTACAACCTCGCGCGCGAGTTTCGCGCCGCCGGGCTGAAGGCGGAGGCCGTCAGCGGCCGCACGCCGCCCGTGAAGCTCGCCGAGATCCTCGCCGCCTACGAGCGGGGCGAGATCGACGTCCTCATCAACGCGATGCTGCTCGCGGAGGGCTGGAACTCGCCGCGCGCGACCGTCTGCATGCACCTCGCGCCGACCGCGAGCCGCCGCGTGTACCAGCAGCGCATCGGGCGGATCATGCGGATGCACCCAAGGAAGGAGGCCGGCGTCGTCGTCGACTTCGTTCCGAAGGGTGCTACGCACCACGAGCGCGTCGTCTCGCTCCACAGCCTGCTCGACGCCGACTTCTACCGCGAGGGCGCCCGCGTCACGCCGGCGCCGCGTCGACGGGTCCAGCGGCGGGCGAGGAGGCTGCTGACGCCGGCGCCGTGGCTCGTCCCGGTCACACCCGACGTGAAGCGGCGCCTCGCCGTCATC
>DASTWB010000074.1:0-2874 GCA_035758725.1 Gaiellaceae bacterium | reverse complement strand
GCCCCACTCACGCCCCGGGGACATTCCGGAACACTGGCACAGCTGACGATTCGCTTGCCCCGGCGGCCTTGACCCAAGGTTCTACGATCGGTCGCGTGGAGGAGTTCGTCCCGCGCGACTTCGACGTCCCTCGGTGGCTCGAGACGCCGCAGTTCGTGCTCGAGCCGCTCGACCCCGAGCACAACCACCAGGACTACGACGCGTGGACCTCGTCGGGGGAGCACATCCACGCGACGCCCGGATGGGAGGACAGCAGCTGGCCGCGGGAGATGACGCCGGACGAGAACCGGGCAGACCTGCAGCGCCACGCCGACGACTTTCGCAACCGGACGGGCTTCACGTACACGGTGCTCGATCCGGCGAGCCGCGACGTGATCGGGTGCGTCTACATCTACCCGCGGCCCGACAGCGACGACGACGCCCGTGCGCTCTCCTGGGTACGGGCGAGCCACGCGCAGCTCGACACGCCACTCTGGCGCGTCGTGAGCGAGTGGCTCGCGTCCGACTGGCCGTTCGGGAGCGTCGAGTACGCGCCGCGCGCCTAGGCGTCCTCCAGCAACGTGTCGCTCGAATTCGGCTCGGGGGACAAACGCGAACGCTGGCCCAGCCCAGTGCTTTGAGTGCTGGCGGGCTAGGCTGAGTTGGTCGTGGGGTCGGGGTACACGATTAACGCTCTCGATGAGTCGAGCTGGGATGCGTTCGCCAGGCTGGTTGAGGCGAATAACGGCGTCTTCGGGGGTTGTTGGTGCATGGGCTTTCATCCGGATGACAGCCGCGAGCCGGCGTTGAACCGGGAACGCAAGCTCGCACGGGTGCAGGCAGGCAGGGCGCACGCGGCCCTTGTGTTCGACGGCGACGACTGTGTGGGTTGGTGCCAGTTCGGCGCGCCGGACGAGGTGCCGAAGATCAAGAACCGGGCTGCCTACGAGAAGAGCGTCACGACCTTGCCGGACTGGCGGATCGCCTGCAGCTTCGTCGGCAAGGGGCACCGGCGCAAAGGCGTCGCCGCGGCGGCGCTCGCCGGGGCGCTCGAGTTGATCGCACGTCTCGGCGGCGGCAAGGTAGAGGGCTATCCCGAGGACGCGGGTTCCGTTCCTGCCGGCTTCCTCTTCAACGGCGCCCTGTCGACCTACGAGAAGCTGGGATTCGTCCGCGACCGCAAGATCGGCAAGCACCGTTGGGTCGTCACCAAAGTCGTCGACCCAACGTCGTAAGGAGACTCGGCCTCGGGCTCGCCGAGCAGATCGGCCCGACCCGGGCGACTCTTGGAGCATGCTTGCGCTCGTGCTCCGGCGACCCCTGACGATCCCTTCCGGCTCCGAGCCGGCCTGACGTGCGGATCTACGTCGCGGGCGCTCTCTTCTCCGAGGCCGAGCGGGCGTGGCTCGACGAACTTGCAGCGAGGCTTCGCGGCGAGGGGTTCGAGTGCTTCGTGCCGCACGAGCAGTTCGACGAGCTGACGGAGCTCACGCCCGCCGAGGTGTACCGCGTCGACGCCGAGGGCGTGCGCTCCGCGAACGTGCTGCTCGCCTGGCTCGACGGGCCGAGCATCGACGACGGCACGGCCTGCGAGATCGGGATGTTCGCCGAGCTCGTCGAACGCGACGAGAGGCGGTACCGCGGCATCGTCGGCCTCGTCACGGACCTGCGCCTCGAGCGACGGAGGGGAAACGCGGCCGGCGACGGGATGAACCTCTTCGTCGCCGGGGCGATCGAGGCCTGCGGACGCCTCTGCTGGTCGGTCGACGAGGCGGTCGAGGCGCTGCGGGAGCTCGAGTCGCAGCCCCGCTGACTGCGATCATGCGGCCGGATGGACCGCGTACGGATCGACAAGTGGCTCTGGGCGGCGCGGTTCTTCAAGACCCGGGGCGCAGCCACGGAGGCGGTGCTCGGAGGTCGCGTGCAGCTAAACGGGACACGCGTGAAGCCCGCAAGGGAGGTGCGCGTCGCAGACACGCTCGAGATCCGCCGCGGTCTCACGCAGTGGACGGTCGTGGTTGCCGGCCTCGCCGAGAGACGGGGCTCGGCCGAGGTCGCCGCGGGCCTGTACGACGAGACGCCCGAATCGGTCGCCGCGCGGGAGCAACGCGCCCTCGAGCGGCGGCTCGCCCGTCCTCTCGGAGCGGATCTCGCCGGCAGGCCGACGAAGCAGGACCGGCGCCGGCTGGACGCGCTCCGCCGCGCGAGGCGCGAGCGCGGCCATCCCTGAAGGAGCTCGCGCAACGCACGTAGCGGCGTCAGGTTCAGGGGACATTCCCGAACGCCGGCCCAGGCGAGGGCAGTTGTGGTCATGCATCGAGTCGGAGCACGACCTCGTCCGTTTCTTCGCCGCGCCCATAAGCGAACCCGCGCCCCTCGCCCACGATCAGGAAACCGCACTTCGTCAACACACGAATCGACGCGGCGTTGTCGCTCGCAGCGCGAGCGTAGAGCGGACGGGTTGCCTCCAGCTGCAAGAACTCTTGTAGGGCACGCGTGGCAATGCCGCGGCCCCAATGTTCACGGCCGATCCAATAGGTGACCTCGCGGTGACCCTCCAGGTCGAAGCTCGCAATGTGCCCGACAACTCGACCGTCGATCTCGACGACCCTGTTCGTCGTAGAGCCGTCGCTCCTCAGCCGCGCCCACCGTTGCTCGAAGCTCGTTCGATCATCGGCCTCCGGCGAAGTGAACGCGGCCATCCGTATAGCGTCGGGATCGCTGGCGTGTTCGAACAGCACGCCGAGATCACGATCTTCGATCTCGCGAAGGACAAGCTGTCCCGAGCCCTCCGGCACGGCCGTTAACGGTACTACCGCAAACTCTGGTGACATTCCGCGACAGCTGAGCATGTTCCCCTACGTTGCGGGCGAGGGCACCCGGCTGTTCGACGGC
>DASTWB010000066.1:0-5129 GCA_035758725.1 Gaiellaceae bacterium | reverse complement strand
CGAAGCTCTCGACGTCGGAGAGCGGCGAGCCGTGCACGAAGAGCATCCCGTCGAGCTCTGCCTGCGGCGGGAGACCGTACAGCCGGTCGACGTCTTCATCCGGCAACTGGCCGCGGAAGAGGTCGTAGACCTCCATCACCTCTGGCCGGTCGAGCGGCGGCTCTCGGAGCCAGCGCTCGCCGATCCCACGGATCCAAGTCGTGTTCGGCAACTCGCGGAGTCGCGCGAGCGTCTCCCCCGGCCAAGGGCTCGGCGTCCCGTAGTCCCCTCCCAGCAGGAATCGGTCGCCGCCGGCGCCTTCCGCCTCGGCGAGCACGGCCTCGAGCGCGGGCAGATTCCCGTGGATGTCGTACAGAACGACTAACACGGCTCCGGCTTCCCCTCGTGATCGGATACCGTGCGCCCGCTGCAATGCCGGACAGTGGCGTGATCTCCGTGGTGCTGGCGGACGACGACGAGGAGTACCTCGAGTCCCTCCGCGCGCTCGTGGAGAAGCAGCCGCGACTCCGCGTCGTCGCCGTCGCGCTCGACGGACTGGAGGCCGTGGAGTGCGTCGAGGCGCTCGACCCGGACGCGGTCGTGATCGACCTGCACATGCCGCGGATGGACGGCGTCGACGCCGTCGGCCGCCTCCGGCGCGAGCACCCGACGCTCTGCCTCATCGCGCTCACGGGCGACGCCGACCCGAAGCTCCACCGCGCTGCCGAGGATGCAGGCGCCGATGCCGTGCTGCTCAAGGGGCAGATGCTCGAGGGTCTCACCGAGCGGATCGCGGCGGTGCAGCGTTCGCGCAAGGCCACGACGGTCGGCTAGAGCCGCGTAGGTGGCGAGGGCCGGAATCGAACCGGCGACACCACGGTTTTCAGCCGTGTGCTCTACCAACTGAGCTACCTCGCCGCAGCCGCCCAGTCTAGCCGCACGAAAAGAGACGTCCGGGCCGGTGCGACCGCGCCACGAACGCCTCAGTGGCCCCGACGTTACTCCGCCCGGCCGCGGCGGGCAAGCACCGCCGATCCCCGCCCGGCCGAAATCTCCGCAAAGTCCGTGAAGCCGCGGCGCTCCAATTCTCGTCGCAAGCGATCCGACGAGACATAGATGGGCGTGCCGGGGCCGTTCGAAAAGGCGTACAGCGTCCAGCCTCCCGGCTTCAACACCCGGGCGGCCTCGTCGAGGAAGGGGATCATGTTCGCGTGGGCGACGACGTCGAATTCGGCGTCCCCGAAGGGCAGGCGGGAGGCGTCCCCCTCGACGAACGTGATGCCCGGCGCCAGCGCCCGCGCCTGGTCGAGCATCGCCCGCGAGACGTCGACGCCGACGATCTCGGCGCCGGGGAAGCGCTCCGCGAGCTTGGTGGCGCCCGCGCCGGTCCCGGTTCCGACATCGAGCGCGCGCTGCACCGAGCCATCGATCCGATCGAGGGCTGCCTCGTACGGGGCGAACGAATCCGGAAGCCGCATGGCCGCCCAGACGGGCGCGAGCCGGTCGAACTGCAGACGGACGACCGGCCGGAAGAGGGGCCAGAGCGCCGGCCAGCGGACGACGGCGTTCGTCACGAGGCGGACGAACTTCTGGCCGAGGACTACTCCGAGTCGGCGCGTAGGCGCACCTCCGTGCCCGCCCGGACCCCGAATGTCTGCGCCGCGTTTCCGCGGGAGATCGCGATGGCGATGTTCTGGTACGCGTCCTCGTAGAGGATGATGTCGCCGGCCCGCGCATCGGCGAACGTGCGGGCCGCGATCGCGTAGAAGCGGTCGACCGGCAGCTCGACCTCGACACGCCGTCCGGGAACGATGCCGAGGGGCTCGATGTCGGTGACGCTCAGGTTGAGCTGGATGTTCCCGAAGCGATCGACGTAGAGGCACCTGGCGCGGATGCGCCGCCTTCCGATCTCCGGCTCCGGGTATGCCAGGCGGACGAGGCTATCCGGTTCGACAGGGCCGCCCAGCTCCCCGGGATCCAACCCGAGGGCGAGATGCGCGGCGGCCGGCGAGAAGATGTCCCGTCCGTGGAAGGTCGCGGACACGGGCTCGAGCGCGTACTCACGGTTCGTGATCTCGTACGCCGCCACCGCCCCCTCCAGGGCCTCGGCCGCCGGAACGAGGAGACCGTTGTCGGGCCCCACGAGCAGGCGCCCGTCCCCGGTGCGGACGACGAGCGCGCGGCGCGGGGTGCCCACGTCCGGGTCGACGATCGCGAGATGCACGCCTACGGGCATGTACGGAAGCGTGTTCGCCAGGACGACCGAGCCCTGGAGGATGCTCGTCGGCTGGATCCCGTGCGTGATGTGGATCACGTCCACCTCGGGCGCCAGCCGCTTGATCACGCCGTGGCAGGTCCCGGCGAAGTCGTCCTCGACCCCGAAGTCGGACAGGAACGTGATGACCACGGCCCGGGACGCTAACGCGTTGCCGAGCTCACGGCTGCAACGAGGCCGTCGACATCCTGGGATCCGGCCTCTCGCACGACCCTGATCCCGGCCGACTCGGCGGCCGCCGTGGTCTCCGGGCCGATCGAGACCGCGGGCGCACGACCTCCGAGCGACGCGTACGCCCGGGCGGCGGAGGGCGAGGCAAGGACGACGAGCTCGGCGTCCGGGAGCCGGGGCGCGAGCTCGCGGGTGCGGTAGAGCGGGACGAAGTCTGCGCCGAGCTCCTCGACCAGGAGCCGGCGAGCCGCCTCGGCGCCCGCGAACAGCACGCGCCCGGCCGGCCTCGGCAGCTCGGCGAGGAGACCCTCCTGGGTGGACACCCGAGGGACGAGGTCGGCGCCCCCGAGGGCGGCCGCAGTCGCGGGCCCGATCGCGGCGAATCGCCTCGGTCGCCCGCGCCCGCGGCGACGAAGCTCGCGCGCGCCGGTCGCGCTCGTGACGAGCACCCAGTCGTAGCCGTCGAGCTCGACCGGGTCGTCGCCGAGCGGCTCGAGAGCGATCAGCGGTGCGCAGTCGACCTCGTGGCCGGCGGATCGCAGGGCTTCGGCGAGCTCCTCGTTCCGGCCCTCGGGCCGAGTGAGCAGGATCCTCACGGCACCAGCGTGCGAAGCTCCTGCCCGAGACGGACGGGGTCTTCGCCGGTCCTCCGCTCGACCCAGCTTCCGTCCTCCGCGGCGATGAGCCCGGTGAGCGTCCCACCGTCGTGATGCGCGGCGACCGGTGCCAGGCACCCGCCCCCGACCGCCGCGACACAGGCGCGCTCGGCCTCGACGCGTCGTCGCGTCTCTCCGTCGTCCGCGTGCTCGACCAGCCCCTCGTCCCCCGAGCGCACCTGAAGCGCAAGCGCGCCCTGGCCGGCCTCGGGGAGCATCTCGTCCGGCTCGAATCGGCGCCCGATCTCGCGGGCGAGCCCGAGTCGGTCGAGCCCGCACGCGGCGAGGACGATCGCGTCGAGGCCGCGTTCGTCCCGTTTCCGCAGCCGCGTGTCGACGTTGCCGCGGAGCGGCTCGATCACGACGTCCGGCTCGAGCGCCAGCAGCTCGGCGCGCCGGCGGACCGATGCCGTGCCGATCCGCATCCCGGGCCGTACGCCGTCGGCCCCGCACAACGCGTCGCGAGGGTCCTCGCGCTCCAGGTAGGCGCCGACCGCGAGGCCGTCGGCATCGGCCGAGGTCATGTCCTTCGCCGAGTGGACGGCGACGTCGATCCGTCCGGCGAGCAGGGCCTCCTCGAGCTCCTTGACGAACACGCCGCGGGAGCCGATCTCGCCGAACGGCTTCGAGCGGTCCCTGTCGCCGGCCGTCGTCACCGGCACGAGCGCGAACTCGAGCCCGGGGCGCCGCAGCCGCTCGACGGCGCGCTCGGCCTGCGTCAGCGCGAGGCGGCTACCCCTCGAGCCGACCCTGAGGAGCACGGCCGTCGTCCTCTTCGCCGACCCCCGCCTCCTTGAGGCGCATGATCGGCTGGTGAAGGAGCTTGTTGACGATCTGGTTCGTCAGGGACTCGACCGCGTGGCGCTCGCGCTCCGAGAGCCCGGCCAGCCGCGGGCTCATCTTCGCGAGCTCGCGCCGCCGGATCGCCTCGGCCCGGTCCCGGAGAGATGCGATCGCCGGCACGGAGTCGAGCGACGCCAGCCAGGCGCGGAAGCGCTCGCCCTCCGCCGCCACGATCGCCTCGGCGCGGATGGCCTCGCCGCGCCGCCCGGTCAGCGTCTCCTCGACCACCGACTGAAGGTCGTCGATGTCGTAGAGGAAGCAGCCGCCGAGATCGCGGACCGCGGGATCGACGTCGCGTGGGACCGCGAGGTCGACGAGCAGCAGCGGCCGGCCCTTGCGCGCCCGGAGCGCGCGTTCCAGCTGCTCGCGGGCGAGGATCGGGTCCCGGGCGGACGTGGATGAGACGACGATGTCCGCCTCCGCGAGCTCGCGGTCGATCGAGTCGAGGGAGAGCGGAGCACCGCCGAAGCGCTCGGCCAGCGAGGAAGCGCGATCGAGCGAGCGGTTCGCGACGAACGAGAGCTCGGCTCCCCGCCCCACCAGATTGCGCGCGGCGAGCTCGCCGACCTTCCCGGCGCCGATGACGACGATCCGCCTCCCCGCGAGGTCGCCGAAGACCTGCGCGGCCAGCGCCGCGGCGGCGGACGCGACCGACGCGGGGCTCTCGCCGATCGCCGTCTCCGTACGGACGCGCTTGCCCGTGTGCAGCGCCTGCCGGAAGAGCCGGTCGAGCAGCGGCCCGACCGCACCGCGTTCGTAGGCCGAGCGGACCTGCCCCTGGATCTCGCCCTCGCCGGGTACGAGCGAGTCGAGGCCGGCGGCGACGCGGAAGAGGTGAGCGGCCGCCGCTTCCTGCTCGAGCCGGTAGAGGTAGGGCTCGAGCTCCGCCCGCGGCACGCCGCCGAGATCGGCGAGCGCCTCGGTGGCCCGCTCGCCCGCGGCGCCCGTGTCGTCGGCCGCGAGGTAGAGCTCCGTCCGATTGCAGGTCGAGAGGCAGACCGCCTCGCCGCTCTCGCCGAGCCGCAGGGCGAGCGCGGCCTCGCCTTCCGGGTCGAGCGCGACCCGCTCGCGCACCTCGACGGGCGCGAGCCGGTGCGATGTTCCGACGAGCAGCAGCTTCATCCGAGATGGGCGAACAGGAGCCCGAGTTGGAGGACGATGACAGCGCCGACACCGCCGAGCGCGAGAACCGCCGCCAGCTCACG
>DASTWB010000036.1:0-2310 GCA_035758725.1 Gaiellaceae bacterium | reverse complement strand
CTCGATCTCGTCGAGCGTCGCGAAGACCGGGAGCAGCTCCGCGTCGAGCTCCTCGCTCGCCGCCGCCGGACCGCCGGGCCGGCGAAAGCGGTCGAGCCAGTTGCTGACCGGCCTCACGGCAAGCCTCCCGCGGCCGGCTCGAGCTCGCGGGTCGCCAGCCGGCCGAGATCCCGTGCGCGGCGGTCGCACTCCGCCCCGTCGAGAGGGTCGGCGGCGAGCGCGCAGAGGAAGCTCTCGCCGAGAGCGCTCGAGAGGAGCAGCCGCGCGACGGCGTCCACGTCGGCCTGCGCGCGGACGCGGCCCAGCCGCTGCTCCGCCTGGAGGTAGCCGACCACCGCGTCGGCCGCGGCCGACGGGTACAGGTCTCCGCCGAGGACGCTCTCGCGCCGGTCGGCGAGCAGCTCGGCATCGGCGAAAAGGCCGGCGTAGAGCGGCGCGACCTCCCCGTAGAACGACAGCGCCGCGCGCGCGACGTCGACGAGGTTTCCCTCGACCGTCCCCGAACCGGTCCGCGCGGCGAGCCCGGGGAGCACGTCGAGGAGGCTCGAGAGCCGTGTCCGGACGACCTCCCGGAAGAGCTCCGGCTTGCCGTCGAAGTAGCGGTAGATGCTCCCCTCGGAGCACCCTGCCTCCTTGGCGATGGCGCTCGTGCGCGTACGAGCCATGCCGCGCTCGCAGATCACGTGCAGCGTCGCGTCGAGGATGCGCTCCCGCAGCTCCTGCGGACCGTGCTTCAGCTCGGCGCTCATGTCGACTCTGCCCCAACCATGAGTGAACGCTCACTCACGGGCATCGGGGCGGGCGCGGAACCGGCAGCGGCCTTCTACCGATGCCCCGTCGGCTGCGGAGAACTACGTACCGCGCGATCCGCGAGCGCGCTGATGCCGGGACGGCCCGGCCGCGGCACCATTGACCATGCGAAGAGCACAGGGCGCTACTAGGACGAAGCTCCGCCGGGAAGGCCGAGTAGGAAGAACCCCCCGAAGACGTCCCCGGTGAAGTGGACGAAAGCGACACCCGACTCTCCGAAGGTCGGAAGGGCCCGTCGAACACGGGCCCTTCCTCTTTCTCCAGGCGCGAAGATGCGTCCGGCAGGCAGCGAGTGAAAGGGGAGTGACGATGGCAACCGTCCTCTGCGTCCTGTACGACGACCCCGTCGACGGCTACCCGCCGGCGTACGCGCGCGAGGGGATCCCGTCGATCGAGCGGTATCCCGACGGGCAGAGCACCCCGACGCCCGAGGGAATCGACTTCACGCCGGGCGACCTGCTCGGCAGCGTCTCCGGCGAGCTGGGCCTACGCCGCTTTCTCGAGGACGCGGGCCACGAGCTCGTGGTCACCTCCGACAAGGACGGCGCCGGCTCCGAGTTCGACCGGCGGCTCCCCGAGGCCGACGTGGTCATCTCCCAACCGTTCTGGCCCGCCTACCTCACGGCAGAGCGGATCGCGAACGCGCCGAACCTGAAGCTCGCGATCACGGCGGGGATCGGCTCGGACCACGTCGACCTCCAGGCGGCCATCGACCGCGACATCACCGTCGCCGAGGTCACCTACTGCAACAGCATCAGCGTGGCCGAGCACGCCGTCATGCTGATCCTGGTCCTCGTTCGCGACTACCTGCCCGCGCACGCGCTGGCGGTCGAGGGCCGCTGGGACATCGCCGACGCGGTGTCGAGGTCGTACGACGTCGAAGGCATGCAGGTCGGCACCGTCGGCGCCGGGCGCATCGGCTCAGCCGTGCTGCGACGCCTCAAGCCGTTCGACGTCGGCCTCCACTACACCGACCGGCACCGCCTCCCCGCCGAGTCGGAGGAGGAGCTCGGCGTCACCTTCCACGAGGATGTCGAGTCGCTCGTCGGCACGTGCGACGTGGTGACGATCAACGCGCCCCTCCACCCCGAGACCGAGGGCCTCTTCGACGCCGAGCTGATCGGGAAGATGAAGCGCGGCGCGTACCTCGTGAACACGGCGCGCGGGAAGATCTGCGACCGCGATGCCGTCGCGCGCGCGTGCGAGAGCGGCCAGCTCGCCGGCTACGCGGGCGACGTGTGGTTCCCGCAGCCGGCGCCGGAGGACCACCCGTGGCGCGCGATGCCGCACAACGGCATGACGCCGCACACGTCCGGCACGAGCCTCTCGGCACAGGCTCGCTACGCCGCGGGCACCCGCGAGATCCTCGAGTGCTGGCTCGGCGGCCGCCCGATTCGCGAGGAGTACCTGATCGTCGAGGGCGGGAAGCTCGCCGGCGCGGGCGCCCACTCCTACAGCGAGGGAGACGCGACCGGCGGCTCGGAGGAGGCCGCGCGCTTC
>DASTWB010000250.1:0-5669 GCA_035758725.1 Gaiellaceae bacterium | reverse complement strand
AGCTCCACCTCGAGCCGGCGGGCCGCCCGTGACAGCTTCTGCTGCCGCTCGACGACGTGGACCGGCACGCGGATCGTGCGGGCATGATTCGCGACGGCGCGCTGCACCGACTGGCGGATCCACCAGGTCGCGTAGGTCGAGAACTTGAAGCCGCGCCGCCAGTCGAACTTCTCGACGGCACGGTTGAGGCCCAGCGTTCCCTCCTGGATGAGGTCCAGGAACGGGACACCCAGGCCCCGGTAGCCCTTGGCGATCGAGACGACGAGCCGGAGGTTCGACTCGATCATGTGTCGCTTCGCGATCAGGTCGCCGCGCTCGATGCGCTTCGCGAGCGCGATCTCCTCGGCGGCGGTGAGGAGCTTGTGGCGACCGACGTCGGCGAGGAAGAGCTGGAGGCTGTCGGCGGACCCGACGACGGCGTCGAAGTCGGGCTGCTTCGCCTTCTGCTCGGCCTTCGCCTGCTCTGCGGCCTCCTCGACCTTCTCGTCGCGGACCTCGAGGCCGATCGCCTCGAGCTCGCGGGTCAGTGCCTCGATCTCCTCCTCGCCGAGATCGTGCTCGACCGCGAAAGCCTCGAGTTCGACGGGCTCGATGTGACCGCGCTCCTCGCCCTGCTCGATGAAGGGGCGAGCCTGCTCGCTTTCAAGCAATTCCTGAAGCTGGTGCGGTGTCAAAGCGGTTCTCTACGTCCTTTCGACTGTCGCGGCAACCTACTTACTCTAAGAGGCCGGTCGGACCTCAAACCTTCTGACTATGTGAGCAATTTCCTCGTCTTTCCAGGCCGAAGGAGCCTGTGCCGGCCCTCGATTCCGAAAACGTGATCGTCGTCGTTGGTATTCCGGGCGGATGCGCGTGGGTAGATCGCGGACGACGCGCGGCGTACTCCTCACTCTAGGGAGACGCGACCCTTCTGAAAAGGTTTGTTTCGGAGCGTTAACGAGCCCGAAACACGTTATTCGGCGGCGGCGGCCTGCTCCTCGCGCTGCTCCTGGCCCTCTTCGTCCTGCTCCTGCTGCCGCCGCTTGCTGACCGGGAAGTCGAACTCGACCTTCCCGTCCTCCTTCAGCAGCAGGCGAGCACGGAACGGCTTCCCGGCGCGGGAGCGGAAACCGGAGAGCACCTCGCGGGTCCTGCCCTCCTCCAGGAGCTGGCGGGCGACCTCGGGCGTGAGCGTGCGCCCCGCGACCCGCTTCCAGATCACGAAGCCGCAGCCCGGCTCCTCACGGCTCTTCCAGCTCGTGCAGCCGTAGGCGCGAGAGTTCTCCTTGATGATCTCGCCGGTCTCGGCGCCGCACTTCGGGCAGAGACCGAGCTCCACGCGCTCGACCTTGATCTTGTCGTCGGGGAGGTTGGCAATCTGCTCGACCGTCGTTCTGGCGAAGCCGGCGATCTCGTCCATGAACGCGGTGCGGTTGCCGGCGCCGTGCTCGATGTCCATCAGCTGCTTCTCCCAGTCGCCGGTCAGCTCGGCGGACGTGATCGGATGCTCCTCGAGCATCGTGACCACGCTCAGGCCCTTCGGCGTCGGCTGGAGATCCTTGCCCGCCCGCTCGATGTACTCGCGCCGGATGAGGGTCTCGATGATCTCCGCCCGCGTCGCCGGCGTGCCGAGCCCTCGCTCCTTCATCGCGTCGCGCAGTTCTTCGTCGTCGACGAGCTTGCCGGCGGTCTCCATGCTGGAGAGCAGCGTCGCCTCGGTGTAGCGGGGCGGCGGCTTCGTCTCCTTCGCCTCGGCCTCCGCCTCGACGCACTTGACCTCCTGGCCCTGCTTGAGCTCGGGCAGCTCGCCCTCGCCCTCCGCGTCCTCGTCCTGCTTCGCCTGCTGGTCGGTGGCTTCGACGCCGTAGACCCCGCGCCACCCCGCCTCGAGCGTGACCTTGCCGCGGGTGCGGAAGCGTTCGCTCTCGACCTCCGTGATCACCGTCGTCCGCGCGTACCGGGCCGGCGGATGGAACACGGCCAGGAAGCGGCGCGCGACGAGGTCGAAGATCCGCCGCTCGTCGGGGGTGAACGCCGAGACGTCGTGCCGGATGTCCGTCGGGATGATCGCGTGGTGATCGTCGACCTTCGCGTCGTTGACCACCCGCTGGAGCGGCAGCTGGTCGAGCCCGAGGACGTAGCGAGCACCCTGCGCGTAGTCAGGGATCGGGACCAGCGTCTCCGCGGTCGGTTTCAGCTGCGGGACGAGGTCGCCGGAGAGGTAGCGCGAGTTCGTCCTCGGGTACGTGATCGCCTTCTTGCCCTCGTAGAGCGACTGCGCGGCGCTGAGGGTCCGCCGGGCGGAGAAGCCGTAGCGGCGGTTCGCGTCCCGCTGCAATGAGGTGAGGTCGTAGAGAAGCGGCGCGCGCTCGGAGTGCTCCTTGCGCTCGACCGACTCGACCCGGCCGGTCTTGCCCGTGACCTTCTCGACGATCTCGTCCGCGCGCTTGCCGTCCTTCAGCCGGTTCTCGTCGCCTTCGAACCAGAGGCCCTCGTAGCGAGGGTCGAACCTCGCGTGGACCAGCCAGTACGGCTCAGGCGTGAAGGCCTGGATCTCGCGCTCGCGCCTGACCATCATCGCGAGGGTCGGCGTCTGCACCCGGCCGAGCGAGACGACGCCTGCGCCCCAGCCCCGGCGGCTCGTCGCAGCGCGGGTCGCATTCATGCCGACGAGCCAGTCCGCCTCCGAGCGCGAGCGGGCAGCGTCGCGCAGCGGCTCGAGCTGGTCGGCCGGGCGGAGGCTCTCGAACCCGTCGCGGATCGCCGCCTTCGTCATCGAGTTGATCCAGAGGCGCTCGACCGGCTTGTCCACGTCCGACGTCTCGTAGATGTGCGTGAAGATGAGCTCGCCCTCGCGCCCGGCGTCGCACGCGTTCACGACCCGGTCGACGTCGGTCCGCTTGAGCAGCTTGTGGATCAGGTTGAGCTGCGTCGCCGACTTCTTGTCGCGCGGACGGACCTTGAACTCCTCCGGGATGATCGGGAGGTTGTCCAGCTTCCACGACTTCCAGGCAGGGTCGTAGTCCTCCGGATCGGAGAGCTCGAGCAGGTGCCCGACGGCGAAGGTGACGACGTAGTCGTCGGACTCGTAGAAGTTCTTGTGCTCGTCGAACGAGCCCGGCAGCGCACCGACGATGTCGCGCGCAACCGAGGGCTTCTCGGCGATGATCAGGGTCTTCATCGCGGGACACCGTAGCGAAGGGTGTCAACCACGACCCTGCGCGGACAGGGATACTCCCCGACCGTGAAATCGCGCGTGTATACGTTGGTGGCGGCGCTCTCGTCAGGCCCAGTTCGCTTGCTTTTTCGCTTTCGGAGCAAAGGTGAGGAGAACCTTCCACGCGAGGGCGGCTTCGTCCTCTCCGCCAATCACAGCTCGAATTTCGACCCCTGGCCGCTGGGGCTCCCGCTCTATCCCCAGCGTCAGCTGCGCTTCATGGCCAAGGCGGAGATGTACGTCCCGCCGCTCAAGTGGCTCTTGAAGCCGGCGGGCGCCTTTCCGGTTCGCCGCGGCATGGGCGACGAGGAGGCGATCCGGAAGGCGGTGGAGCTCGCGATAGCCGGCGAGGTCGTCGCGATCTTTCCGGAAGGCACCCGCCGCCACAAGGGGCGGCTGAAGAAGCGCTTCAACCCGAAGCTCCGCGCGCGACCGCGCACGGGCGCGGCGCGCGTCGCGCTTCTCGCCGGCGTGCCGCTCGTGCCGGCGGCGATCGGCGGTACCGAGAGCCTGCTGAAGCTCGGCCCCCTTCGGGTTGCGTACGGCAAGCCCATCGATCTCTCCGATCTGGACGGCACGGACATCCGTCGCAGCTCGAAGATCGCCACCGAACGCCTGATGGAGGCCATCTACGCCCTCGAAAAGACCCTCGACTAGACCGCTTCTCGTCGTCGACGGGGACTCGCTCGCGCACCGCGCCTACCACGCGCTCCCGAAGTCGATCAACCAGAACGCGGTCGTCGGCTTCACGAACATGCTCCTCCGCCTGTGGGAGCAGGAGGAGCCCAGGAGCGTCTTCGTCGGCTGGGACACCCTGACGGCGCCGACCTATCGCCACGAGGCGCTGGAGGCCTACCAGTCGGGCCGGGAGTTCGACGACTCGCTCGTCGAGCAGCTGGACAAGCTGCCGCAGCTCGTCGAGGCGTTCGGGTTCGCGACCGGCAAGGCGGCGGGCTACGAGGCCGACGACTTCGTCGCCGCAGCCGTTCGCGCCGAGGAGAAGCGCGGCGGCCGTGCCGTCGTGATCACCTCGGACCGCGACCTCTTCCAGCTCGCGACCGATCAGACCGTGATCGTGACCCCGGTGCGAGGCGTCTCCGAGCTGGCGCGGATCGGCCCGGCCGAGGTGCGCGAGCGATACGGCGTCGAGCCTGCGCAGGTGCCGGACTTCATCGCACTTCGCGGGGACCCCTCGGACCGGATCCCCGGCGCCCCGGGCGTCGGGCCGAAGACGGCGGCGTCCATCCTCAACCAGTACGGGTCGCTCGAGGCGGCGCTCGAGGCGGGCCGCTTTCCGAACCTGCGGAAGGAGTTGGAGCTCTACAGGCGAATTGCCACACTCGACGCCTCCGCTCCCCTCCCTCCCCTCCCTGATCAGTCCCCTGCGTGGGCGGAGGCGTCCTCCCTCCTCGACTCCTGGGGCCTAGGCAACCTCGCCGGCCGCATTGCTGCTCGTTCGGCATAGCGCGCCGGAGCTCGACCCGACGGTCCCTTCGGAGGAGTGGCGGCTGAGCGAGGAGGGGCGCAGACGGTGCACACCACTCGGCGAGCGCCTCGCGGGGTACAGGCCGCGCGCGCTCGTCTCGAGCACCGAGCCGAAGGCACGTGAGACCGCCGAGCTGATCGCCCCCGCGCTCGGGCTCGACGTCGAGGTCTCGGACGGTCTCCGCGAGACGGCCCGGCGGACCGTGGGCTGGCTCGACCCGGACGAGATCGACCGGGGAATCCGGGGGCTCTTCGCGCGGCCGGGCGAGGTCGTGTACGGCGAGGAGAGCGCAGCCTCCGCCCTGGCCCGGTTCGAATCGGCCGTCGAGGGGCTGCCGGAGGACTCCGTGATCGTCACGCATGGAACGGTCCTCAGCCTGTTCGTCGCGGCGAGGACCGGTCGCGATCCCTACGAGCTGTGGCGCAGCCTCGAGCTCCCCGACGTCGTCGAAGTCTGATGGAGCTCGTCAGCCACCCCGACATGGCACGGCTGCACCCGACCGGCGACCACCCCGAGTCGCAGGAGCGGCTGCTGATCCTTCAGGAGCGATTCCCGTTTCGCGAGACGTCGGCGGCCACGCCCGCGGACATCCTGCGCTGCCACTCCGCCGAGTTGCTCGACATCGTGCAGGCGATCGACCGGCCGGTCACGATCGGCTACGACACCGTCGCGACAGAGACGACGTACGAGGCGGCGATGCTCGCGGCCGGCGCCGCGATCGAGGCCGTCCGGAGCGGTGACTTCGCCCTCGTCCGCCCGCCGGGCCACCACGCCACGCCGACCGCGATCATGGGCTTCTGCTTCTTCAACAACGCGGCGATCGCGGCTCGATACGCGCAGGCGGAGCTCGGCACGGACAGGGTCGCGATCGTCGACTGGGACGTCCATCACGGCAACGGCTCGCAGGACATCTTCTGGAGCGACGGCTCGGTGATGTACTGCTCGACGCACCAGATGCCGCTCTATCCCGGCACCGGCGCCGTCTCC
>DASTWB010000210.1:0-6710 GCA_035758725.1 Gaiellaceae bacterium | reverse complement strand
GACGGGCAAAGCCCGCCCGCCGGCGACGCCAGACAGAATTCGGGACATGAGCAGGGTTCGCGCCGCCGTGGGGAGCATGGTCTTCCTCCTGCTCGCACCCGGGGTGGTCGTCGGCCTGATTCCCTGGTGGCTCACGGGCTGGGAGAGCGAGGACCTCTGGGCGCCCTTGCGCGTCGTCGGCGGCATCCTCGTCGTCGCCGGCGTCGGCGTCCTCCTCCACGCCTTCGCGCGCTTCGTCATGGAGGGGATCGGGACGCCCGCGCCCGTCGCTCCGACTCAGCGTCTCGTGGTCGGCGGCCTCTATCGCTACGTGCGAAACCCGATGTACGTCGCCGTGGTCGCGGCGATCGTCGGCCAGGCCCTGCTCCTGGGCCGGCTCGAGCTGCTCGGATACGCCGCCCTCGTCGCGGCCGCGGTTGCCTCGTTCGTGCACTGGTACGAGGAGCCGACGCTGCGGCGGCAATTCGGCGAGGAGTACGACACGTATCGCGAAAGCGTCCCGGCCTGGATCCCGCGCCTCCGCCGGCCGGCCTCGCCTCCAAGGCATGGCTCGAAGTCGTGAGACTCCGAGCCAGATGGGCCGAGGCGCCGGAGGCGCCAAGCCTCCAGAAAAGATGAACCCCCGGGCTGCGGCCCCCGGGGGTTCGTATCTCTAGCGGCGAGCCCACCTCGTTTGGCGACGGCCCGGAGGCCTTGACTCTGCGGCCCAGCCAACTCCTCCGAGCCACCGTCGCCATATCTGGCGCGCCTCCCGAACACCTTGGCCTTTGTCTGGCCTCGCTGCTCGGTGGACTGACTATACGGCCGCACACCCATCTAGTCAAGTACCTCGGTCAAGTGATTTTGCGATAAGCTTGGTTGACTCATTTCTGCTGTAGCCATGACCCTTTAGGGGGATCGAAAACCGCAGGTGATTGCCGTACTGTCAAGTAGTCGCATCCAGCCGCCTCGGGAGTTGACCCCTCAGTGAACCGCGCGATCCAGAGCAAGCCGCAGCGCCTCGGCCGCCTTCCCAACGGTGGGCTGGGCGAGCGCCTGCGCACCCTCCGGGTCAACGCGGGCCTCACGCAGACGGACCTCGCCGGGGAGCGGTTCTCGAAGGAGTACGTCTCCCAGATCGAGCGCGGGAAGACCCGGCCGACCCAGGAGACGATCGAGTGGCTCGCCGAGCAGCTGAACGTCGATCCGGGCTTCCTCGCCAGCGGCGTCGCCGCCGACGAGCGCGGCCGGATCGAGGCGTCGCTCACGAGGGCGGAGGCGCTCAGCGAGAACCACGAGTACCCGCAGTCGCTCGAGGAGTTCACGCGGATCTACCCGACGATCGCCGGCATCGCCGCGGTCGAGCTCCAGGTTCGGGCGCTGTCGGGCGAGGCGTGGGTCCGGATGCGCATGGGTCAGGTCAAGGAGGCGATCGGGCTTCTCACGCGCGCACGGACGATGGCCGAGGACGCGATGTTCTCGGACGTCGACCGCGCGGAGATCCTCTTCCGGCTCGGCGCCTGCCGCGTCGAGCTCGCGAGCATCCAGACGGCGATCAGCCTCTTCAACGAGGCGCTCGCGCTCGCGGAGAACTCCGAGCTTCCGTGCGACCGGCTCCGGGCCGACATCTTCGGCTGGCGCTCCAGGTGCTACCGGCGGCAGCGCGACTACGAGGCCGCCCGGGAGGATCTCGAGCGGGCGCTCGAGCTCGCCGAGGCGCTGGACGATCCGCGCTCGGTCGCACGCGTGTACTTCCACGCGTCGCTCGTCGCCGAGCGGCAGGGCCAGTGGGTCCTCGCGCGGAAGTACGCGGAGCAGGCCAAGGCGCAGTTCGAGGAGATCGCGGACCGCGCCGCCGTCGGCAAGCTCCTGAACAACCTCGGCGGCCTCAGCTTCCTGCTGGGCAAGCCCGACGAGGCGGTTGACCAGCTCAACGAGTCGTTCCGCGTCCTCCTCGAGTACGGCAGCGAGGCGGACGCCGCACGCGCAGTCTCGTCGCTCGCCCAGGTGAACCTCCGCACCGGCCAGATCGAGCCGGCGGAGGAGCAGGCGCGCCAGGCGCTGAAGCTCCTCGGAGACCGCGTCGACGTGGTCGACGAGATCGGCAACGCGCAGCTCGTGCTCGGGCGCTCGCTCCTGGAGCAGGGCCGCCTCGACGAGGCCGAGCATGCCTTCGACGACGCAGAGCGCAGCTTCGACCAGCTTTCCTCCGTAAGCCATCGCGCGTCCGCGTGGATCGCCAAGGGCGACCTTGCGGCGCGGCGCGGTCAGGACCAGGTGGCCGCGCAGCTCTACCGGCGCGCTGCAGAAGCGCTCCAGGACTTCAGGTTCTAAGGAAGGGAGGTGATCACACTGAAGCACCAGTTCAAGATCTCGCTCCTCGTCGCCCTGACGACCCTCGCTGCCCTGAGCGGCGGCGGCTTCTTCGACAACTGGTACACGTTCTAAGTCGTCGAAGCACGGGCTGCCTGCGGTCTGGCAGTTCGAGGGAGGCACTGTCCGTCAGGGGTTCAATTCGCGGACAGCGGCCGGGAAAACACCTTTCAGACGCGCGAACGAGGAAACCGGACTCCAGGGGGGAGCCGGCACACTCGCAGGGAGAGGATCTCGCGGTGTGTTTTCGCATGGACCGGGGAGAATCCCCGCGTGGGTGCGAGACGTGAACGCCTGAGGCGGGCGCTCGAGGTCGGCAAGGTCGCCCGGCGCTCGCAACTTCTCCGCGTCCTGCGCGAGATCGGTGTCTCCGGAGAGCGCCCGGCGACGCCCGAGGCAGCGCGGGAGTTCCGCCGGGCGCTCGAGGAGCTCGGCACCACCTACGTGAAGCTCGGGCAACTCCTCTCCTCCCGGCCCGACCTCCTGCCCGACGTGTACATCGAGGAGCTCCTGCGCCTGGTCGACGAGGTGCCGCCGGTCCCGTTCTCCGAGCTCGAGCCCGTGATCCAGCGCAGCATCGGCACGAGCGCGTTCACGCGTATCGACCCCGAGCCGCTCGCGGCTGCGTCGATCGCCCAGATCCACAAGGCGCTGATGACGGACGGGCGGGAGGTCGTCGTCAAGATCCGGCGCCCCGGGGTCCTCGAGCAGGCGCTCGTCGACCTCGACCTCCTCCGCTCCGCGGCGGACTTCCTCGAGCGCCGCTCCGGTAGGGCGCAGATCCTCCAGCTCTCCGCGCTGGCAGAGGAGCTCGACGTGCATCTTCGCGCCGAGCTCGACTTCGTGGAGGAGGCCAACAACACGGAGCTCGTCGGCCGCCTCGTGGAGGACGACGCGGACATCCTCGTTCCCAAGGTGATCCATCCGTACGTGACCGAGGAGGTCCTCGTCCTCGAGCACATCGAGGGCAAGCGAGTCGCCGACGACCACGGGCTCGACGAGGAGCGCGCTGCGGTGCTCGCGCGGGACTTCTTCCGGGCCTACGTGCGCCAGGTCGCCGCCGAGGGCGTCTACCACGCCGACCCGCACCGCGGGAACGTGCTGCTGACGCCGGACGGTCGCCTCGCGCTGCTCGACTTCGGGCTGCTCGGCCGGCTGGACGACGACACGCGCTCGACGCTCGCGCAGTTGCTGCTCGCGATCGCGCAGAACCGGGGAGACGACGTCGCGGCGCTGATCCTGAGCCTCTCGCACACGACGCTCGAGTCGGACGAGCCGGGCTTCGTGGCGGAGCTCCGCCGGAAGCTGCCGCGGTACCACTGGCGGCCCCTCTCCGGCATCCGCACGGGCGAGGCGCTCGCCGACTTCCAGCGGATCGCCGTCAAGTACGCCATCCGCCTGCCGACGAGCTTCGCGCTCGTCGGCAAGACGCTGGCCCAGGCGGACTCGATCGCCCGCATCCTCGACCCGTCCATGGACCCGGTCGAGCTGCTCCGGGCCGACGCGCTCGAGCTGATGCTCCGCGAGGGGGAAAAGCGGCTGGAGCCGACAGAGTTCGCGAGCTACGCGTTCACGCAGCTGGCCCCCCTCGCCCGGCTCCCGCGCCGGATCGGGCAGGTGACGGACCGGTTGGAGGAGGGAACGCTGCGGATCGGGATCACGCCGGCGAACCTCCAGGAGCTCGAGGGTGTGTTGCGCTCGGCCGCGAACCGCATCGGGGCGGCGATCATCATCGCCGGCCTTCTTCTCGCCTCCGCCTGGATGGCGCGGGTCGACGACGGCATCGCGATCGGCGGCTTCGCCGTCGCCTCGGCACTCGCCCTCTACATGCTGTGGAAGATCCTGCGCACCCCGGGGTCTTTGTAGGAGAGAGGGCGTGCGTGCCGAAAGCGGCTCGGCAACCAAGCTCCTCCTCTCCCCTGACAAGGGCGGCGGCTTCGGCCGCCGTCCTTTTTCGTGGAATAGGCCCGGACCGGTCGGCGTTGACCCCGGCAAGCACCGTCGGCAGCATTCCCAAAGGCCACGGAGTCCTTCGCCCTGGAAACCGCCCAGATCAAACTCACCGACCTCGCCTCGTGCGGCGGCTGCGCGGCGAAGTATTCGGCCGCCCGGCTCGAGGAGCTGCTGCGCGGCTTCGTGCCGGTCGACTCGGAGGACCTTCTGGTCGGCCTTGCTCCGGCGGACGACGCGGCGGTCTACCGGCTCGACGACGACCGCGCGATCATCTTCACCCTCGACTTCTTTCCGCCGGTCGTCGACGACCCGTCCGACTACGGCGCGATCGCGGCGACGAATGCCCTGAACGACGTGTTCGCGATGGGCGGGACGCCGCTGCTCGCGCTCTCCATCGCCGCCTTTCCGGAGTCCCTCCCGAGCGAGCTGCTCGCGGCGATCTTCGCCGCGGCCGACGAGCAGGTTCGCGCGGCCGGCGGAATCCTCGCCGGCGGGCACACGATTCGGGACGAGGAGCCGAAGTACGGGCTCGCCGTCGTGGGCACCGTTCGACCCGACGGGATCTGGCCGAAGAACGGCGCGAGGCCGGGCGACTCGCTCTTCCTGACGAAGCCGCTGGGAACCGGGCTGATCATGACCGGCTACCAGCGCGGAGCGGCGGGCACGCAGCAGCTGGAGCGGGCGGTGCGCTGGATGCGGACGCTGAACATGGAGTCGGCGACGCTCCTCCGGCAGCTCGAGCCGAACGCCGTCACCGATGTGACCGGCTTCGGGCTGTTCGGGCACGCCCACGAGGTGGCGGAGCGCAGCGGCGTGCGGGTTCGCCTCGAGTCCGAGCGCTTCCCCGCCATCGACGGTGCCCTCGACCTCGCGCGCTCGGGGGTCCGCACGAGCGGCGACCCGCGCAACCGCGACTTCGCAGGGCCGCACCTGACGCTCGACGGAGCGCCCGAGACGCTCGTCACACTCGGCTTCGACCCGCAGACGGCGGGTGGGCTGCTCGTCTCGGTCCCCGCGGAGCGCGGCCCGGTGCTGGAGGCGGAGTTCCAGGCGAGGCGGCTCTTCGTGCGACGCGTCGGCCGGGTCGAGGAGGGCGCAGGAGTCGTCGTGGAATGACCCGCGCGGCGCGCGGGATGATCCACGGCCGGTTCCAGCCGTTCCACCTCGGCCATCTGGAGTACCTCCGCGGCGCGGCGGAGCGCTCGGAGGAGGTCTTCGTCGGGATCACGAACCCCGACCCCGCGCGCATCAGGCCGGAGCCCAGCGACCCGCTTCGCCATCTCCCGGAATCGAACCCGTGGACCTATGCCGAGCGGCTGTTGATGGTCAAGGCGGCGGCCGGCGAGCTGCGGCTCGAGCTGACCCGCGTCCACGTCGTTCCGTTCCCCGTCAACGAGCCGGAGCTCTGGCCGGCCTACGTGCCCGACCGCGTGACGCAGTACATCCGGCTCTTCTCCGAGTGGGGCGGCACGAAGATCGAACGGATGCGCGCGGCCGGCTACGAGGTGGTCGTCCTCGACGAGGGCGCGGAGAAGGGGGTCTCGGGCGCCGATGTGCGCGCAGCGCTTCGCGAGGGTCGCGAGTGGGAGGCGCTCGTGCCGCCGGGCGTGGCTCGGGTCATCCGCGATCTCCAGGCCGTACCCGTCTAGCCTCTACCGGCCATGTATCCGATCGTCGTCGTCCTGCTGGACGGGCTGGGAGACCGCGCGCACCCGAGCCTCGGCGGCCGCACGGCGAACGAGGCGGCCGAGACGCCCAAGCTCGACGCGCTCGTTGCCCGGGGGTCCAACGGCGTGCTCTACGCGGTCGGTCCCGGGAAAGCGCCCTCGAGCGAGGTCGCGCACTGGTCGATGTTCGGGTACCGGCCGGAGGAGTTCCCCGGTCGCGCCGTGCTCGAGGCGCTGGGCGCGGGCCAGGAGGTCGATCCATCCGACGTCTTCGCCTTCGCCGCCCTCCGCCCGACCGAGGAGCGCGACGGCGAGCTCTGGCTGACCGGGCGGCCGCGGCGCGGCGAGGACGAAGACGAGGCCCGCGCACTCGTCGAGCGCTGCACTGAGATCGAGGTCGACGGCCTCCGCTTCACGCTCTCACACCTGGGCCGCGGCGAGGCGATCCTGCGGATCGCCGGCGGGGCCGACGAGCGTGTGACGGACACGGATGCCTTCTTCCGCGACCGGTATCCGGTCCTCCGCCCCCAGGCCGTCGTGCCGGATGCGGAGCGCACGGCCCGCGCCGCGGAGGCGTGGACGCGCGAGGTTCGCCGGCGCCTCGAGGGCGGGCGCTTCGACGTGATCACCCTGAAGTGGTGGGGCAGACCGAGGCCGGCGCCGACGTTCCTCCAGCGGCACGGAGTCACCGGCGGCTTCCTCGCCGCAACTCGGTTCATGCGCGGTCTCGGCGGCGCC
>DASTWB010000187.1:0-9209 GCA_035758725.1 Gaiellaceae bacterium | reverse complement strand
AGCTCGTAGAGGACGATGCCGACCGAGTAGATGTCCGACCGCTGGTCGACCGGCGCGCCCCGCGCCTGCTCCGGCGAGAGGTACTGCGCGGTGCCGACGATCGAGCCGGCCTCGGTCATCTGGCTCGCGGACGTTCGCGAGATGCCGAAGTCCGTCACCTTGTACCGCCGCTCGGCGCCGTCCCGGGCGAGCAGGACGTTGTGCGGCTTCACGTCGCGGTGGACGACCCCGCCGCGATGCGCGAACCCGAGCGCCCCGAGGATCTGGCGGGTCGCGTCGATCGCGGCGTCGATCGGCAGCGGGCCCTCGGCGACGATCTTGTCCTTGAGGCTCCGCCCTTCGAGGTACTCCATCGCGATGTAGTAGGTGCCCTCGGCCTCGCCACGGTCGTAGATCGAGACGATGTTCGGATGGGAGAGGCCGGCGGCGTTCTTCGCCTCCCTGCGGAAGCGCTCGACGAACGATTCGTCGCTCGCGTGGCGGTCGTTCAGGATCTTGATCGCGACGTGGCGGCCGAGCTCCTCGTCCTCCGCGAGGTAGACGTTCGCCATCCCGCCCGACCCGAGCCGCCGGACGATGCGGTAGCGCCCGTCGAAGAGCGTGTTGATCAGGGTGTCGGAGACGGCCATCGGGTATTAGGACGAATTCGACGGGACACGAAGGAGCGCCTGCATGATCTGCTTCGCGATCGGGGCTGCGACACTTCCGCCCGTGCCGCTCTGGTTCTGAAGGTAGACGGCGACGGCGACCTGCGGGCGGTCGACCGGAGCGAAGGCGATGAACCCGGCGACGTTCCGCCCAGACCGGCCGGTCTCCGCCGTGCCCGTCTTGCCCGCAACCCGGACGCCCGCGATCTGCGCCGCCGTGCCGGTTCCGCCCGAGACGACGCTCTCCATCATCCCCTGGAGCTGCTCGGCGGTCTCCTGCTTGATCGCCCTGCGGAGCTCGTCCGGCTTCATCCGCTCGACGATCGAGCCGTCCGGCGCCCGAACGCGGTCGGTGAGGTACGGCTCCATGACCACACCGTCGTTCGCGACCGCCGCGGCGACCATCGCCATCTGCATCGGCGTCACGAGCATCCGCTCCTGTCCGAACGCGAGCCGTCCGGGATCGGACCGGCCTTCCTGCGACTCGGGAAGGAGCTTGCCGCCCTGGTAGAGCCCGCTCGGCGCCCGCTCGTCGGCGGGAAGGTCGACCGGCGGATCCTCGTAGAAGCCGAAGCGGCGCGCGTAGTCGAGGATCACCTTTGCGCCGAGCTCCTTGCCCATCTCGCAGAAGGACGAGTTGATCGAGTTCTGGAGCGCCTGGCCGAAGCTCACCCGCCCGAACGGGCTCGAGGTGTCGTAGTTGTTCACCCGCTGGCCGTACTCGATGCAGTACCCGGGGTCGACGAACGAGGACTCCGGCGTGTACCTGCCGGAGTCGAGGGCGGCCGCGGCGGTCACGACCTTGAAGGTCGAGCCGGGGATGAAGAGCCCGGCGGTTCCGCGGTTGAGGAGCGGCGCGACCGGACAGGGGCCGCGTGGGCGTTGAATCGCGGCGAAGTTCGACTCCACGAGGTTGGGGTCGAACGAGGGGCTCGACGCCAGCACGAGCACCTTTCCCGTCGAGGGCTCGAGCGCGACGGCCGCGCCGCACTGGCCGCCGAGGGCGTCGAGCGCGACCTTCTGCGCCCGCCAGCGGATCGTGGTGATGACGTCGTTGCCCTCGATCGTCTTGCCGCGGAGCTCGTCCAGCGTGGTGTCGAGGACCGTGCTCAGGTTGCGGTTCGCCCCGGTCAGGAAGTCGTTGCGCGACCGCTCGAGCCCCGTCCGCGCGCGGGCCCGGGTGGAATAGCCGACCGCGTGCGCCGTGAGCGGCCCCTTGGGGTAGCGGCGGAAGTAGAACGTCTGCCCCGAGACGCGGTGCCGCCGGTTCACGGCCAGCCTGGTCACGCCGTCGCCGGCGTAGATCAGCCCGCGCTTGATCGTGAACTGCGCGACCACCTTGATCGCGTTGTCCTGGCGCTCCGCGAGGCTCGGAGCCGCCCACGCCTGCCAGTACGTCGTGCCGACGATCAGCGAGGTCACGAGCACGAGCCCGGCCACCGCCAGACGCGAGATCTGCTGGTTCAAGGTGGGCCCATCCGTTCGTTCGCCCGGTTCGAGACGAGCAGCAGCCCGGCGAGCAGCACGAAGTTCGCGACGATGCTCGACCCGCCGTAGCTGACGAAGGGAAGCGTGATCCCCGTCAGCGGGATGATCCGCAGGATCCCGCCGACGATGATGAAGGTCTGCAGCGTGAAGCAGAACGTCAGCCCGACGGCGAGCAGCTTGGAGAACCCGTCCTGGGCGAGCATCGCGATCCGGAACCCGCGCGCCGCGAAGAGCATGTAGACGAGCAGAAACGCGGAAATCCCGATCAGCCCCAGCTCCTGGGCGAGCGCCGAGAAGATGAAGTCCGTGCTCACGTACGGGATCAGCTGGTTCCCGTCGGCGTCCGTGAACGTCCCCTGGCCGAAGCCGGTGCCGCCGAAGTGGCCGTTCGCGATCGCGTAGATCGACTGGATGGTCTGGTAGCCGCCGCCGTCGGCGTCGCTCCACGGGTCGAGCCACATCCGCACTCGCTCGCCGACCCGGCCGATCTGCGTGTAGACGAGGGCCGCGCCGCCGACGAACATCGCCGCGCCGGCCGCCACGAACCAGACCTGCGCGGTGGCGACGTAGAGCATCGCCAGGAAGATCCCGAAGTAGAGGAGCCCGCCGCCGAGGTCGTTCGTCAGCACGAGGACGGCCATCGCGCCGCCCCAGATCAGCAGGAGCGGCCCGAGGTCCTTCAGCCTCGCCTGGGCGAGGACCTCGCGCTTCTCGCGGAGGTAGCCGGCCAGGAAGACGATCAGGAAGATCTTCGCGAACTCGCCCGGCTGGAACCGCATCGGCCCGAGCTCGACCCAGAGCCGGGCGCCGTTCACGGTCGATCCGATCACCGGCATCGCCGGGAGGACGAGGAGCACGAGCGCGCCGAGCCCGAAGAGGTACTTGTAGCTCTCGAGCCGCCGATAGTCGCGCCGCAGCGCAAGCAGCGTCCCCGCGAAGGCGGCGAGCCCGATCACGATCCAGAGGCCCTGGCGGAACGCCTCGTCCTCGTTCAGCCGGTAGATCTCCGTCAGGCCGATGCCGGTCAGCAGCCCGGCCATCGGGAGCAGGTACGGATCGGCGTTCGGCACGGTGATCCTCGTCACGACGTGGGCGCAGACGTAGAGGCCCAGGAAGAACAGCGCGTAGGAGAGCGAGCCGGTGCTGACGACCTCCTGGCGCGCGATGTACACGCTCGCGAACGCCGTGCCGACGAGCACCCCGACGACGGTCAGGCTGAACAGCTCGCGAGTTCTCGCGCTCATAGGTTGTCCACGAGCCACAGCACCGCCGCAGCCGCGATCAGGAGGACGGCGAGCGCCGTCACGATCGGCAGCGCGCGGCCGCGGCGGCCCGGCGGCTCGACGAGCTCCGGGGCGTCCTCCGGTGGAACGACCGCCGTGTCCACCGCGGGCACGGCTTCGATCCCGGACAGCGTGTCCTCGTCGGGCTCCTCTGCGACGGCCGGCGAGCGCTCGGTGACCGCCGTGTCCGTCGTCCCGTCGCCGACCTCGAAGAAGACGACGGTGATGTTGTCCTCGCCTCCCACCCGGTTCGCCGCGCCCACGAGCGCCTTCGCCGCCTCGTCGAGGTCGTCGCGGTGCTCCTCCACGGCCTCGATGATCGCCCGGTCGTCGACCATGTCGGTGAGGCCGTCCGAGCAGATCAGGAAGAGATCGCCCTCGGAAGGCTCGATCGCGAACGTGTCCACGTCCACGTCGGGCTCGGTCCCCACGGCTCGCGTGATCACCGAGCGCTGCGGATGGGCCTCCGCCTCCGCGGGCGTCAACCGTCCGCTCCGCACCAGCTCGGCGACGAGCGAGTGGTCGTCGGTCAGCTGCTCGATCGAGTCCGGCCGGATGCGATAGGCCCGCGAGTCGCCGACGTGCCCGAACACGACCCGGTCGTCCTCGACGAGGGCGACCGTCATCGTCGTCCCCATCCCGGCGGCCTCGCGATCCTCGTTCGCACGGCGGAACACGCGCCGGTTCGCCTCCTGGATCAGAGCGGTGACGCGATCCTCACCGCGAGAGCCGTCCGCCGGCCCCTCCTTCAGCGCCGCGGCCGCGAGCCCGGAGGCGACCTCGCCGGCGTTCGCGCCGCCCATCCCGTCCGCCACCGCGAAGAGGGGCGGCTCGACGACGTACGTGTCCTCGTTGTGCCTGCGCTTGCGCCCCGGATGGGTGGCGACGCCGATGTTCACGGCTCGAACCTCAGGTCGGTCTCGCCGACGCGGATCACGTCGCCCGGCGCCAGCTTCCGCGGGCCGTCGAGCCTGATCCCGTTCACGAACGTCCCGTTGGTGGAGCCGACGTCCTCGACCCAGACGCCGTCCCGGCGCGGCTCGACCCGGGCGTGGCGTGCCGACGCGAACTCGTCGACGCCGAGATCCATGTCGTTGTCCGGCGAGCGCCCGATCGTCACCGGCGCGGAGTCGAGCGTGCGCTCGCTGTCCACCTTCAGCGCGGGGCTCGAGAGCACGACCAGGCTGCCCGTGCGGGCACGCGGCCCGAGGCCGGCGGCAGCCGCCTGCTGCGGCGCCAGCATGAAGCTCTCCTGCGGGAGACGGACGTCGCGGGCCACGGTGCGCACGATCCGCCAGATGAAGAGGTAGAGGAGAACCAGGAAGGCCACCTTCAGGCCGAGGAGGACCGCTTCGACCTCGACGTCGGCGACGATCATTGGGGCCTCGTTTCAGGATGTTGCTCGTTGCCGGGATGCGATCGGCGGTGCGAGACAAGGACGCAGGGAGCTCCCATATCGACTGATATGGGAGCGACTGAGGACGCCGCCTCGCAGCGTAGAGCGCGGCCCGGCAGCTCAGCGCACATGCTGAGATGAGGCCCCTGGACGCCTGAAGACGAGCTCCGTCGACCCGAGGGTGATCCGGTCCTCGTCGTCGAGCCTGGCCCGTTTCAGCGCGCGGCCGTTGACCGCGACGCCGTTCGTGGAGTCGAGGTCGACGATCCAGAAGGTCGAGCCCTCGCGGCGGATCTCGGCGTGCTTCCGCGAGATGTTCGGGTCGGAGACGCGGATGTCACTGTCCTTCGACCGGCCGATGACCACAACCGGCTTCTCGAGCGGGTGCTGCGAGCCGTCGACCGTCAGCGTGGCGGGCGGCTCCTCCGGCTCCGGCTCCAGCCCGAGCTCCTCGGCGGAGACGGCCTCGGTCTCGGACGGGGCCGCGCGGTAGATGCGCGTCGCGCCCGGCTCGACCTCGGGCGCCGGCGGCTCGTCCGGAAGCTCGCGCTGGATCATCCGGTTCGAGATGCCGAAGAGGCCGACCTCCAGGTCCTCGTCCGTGCGGAACGTGACCTGGGGACGCGAGAGCAGCTGGTAGCCCTCACGCCGGCCGTGCTCGGCGAGGTACTCCTCGAGCTCCTTGACGAGCGCCGGCTCGTAGCTCTCGAACTGCGCCCTGTCCTGCGGCGACAGGTAGACGACGTACTCGTTCGGCGCGTACACCTGCGAGACGGAGACCATCTTGTAGTCGTCCATCTCCTTGGCGAGCTTCCGCGCCAGCTCGACTGGTTGCACGTTGCGACGGAAGGCGCGCCCGAACGCGCCTTCGAAGAGGGACTCGATCTTTTGCTCGATCGTCCTGAGCACGCGGCGACCTGGGCGCCGAGTTTAGCGGCGAAGCACCTCGGCTCTGACCGAGGCACCGATGCAGCAGAGCCAGATTCCGGCGACGACCGGGAGCGCAGCCGGCGTGTCGAGCGGCAGGAGCAGGAGCGCGATCGCCGCGGCGCCCAGACCCGCGACGGGCCAGATGCCGCGTGCGGCCGCCGGTGGAAGCAGCGCGGCGAGCGCGGCGACGACGGCGGCCGCCGCCAGCAGCTCGGGACGGGCTGCGAGCGAGCCCGCCAGGGCCGATGCGACCGCGCCCGGATCCTCCCGGCCGTCCACGCCGAGCGAGGAGACCGTCCCCCCGACGATCGCGGCGAGCAGGACGGCCGCCGCGCCGTGCACCGCGCGCCAGGCGGCGGTCCGTACCGGCGCGAGCACCGCCGGAACGAGAAACGTGAGCCCGACGGACGCGAGCACCGCGCCGGCCACCGGGTAGAGGCCCTCCTGGCTGCGGTTCCAGGTGACCACGAGCCAGGCGCCTGCAACCGCGGCGTAGACGAGGGCGAGCCCGAGGGACACGTTGCCGAGCGGCAGGACCGCGTGCCCGAGCGCCGCCGCGAGCCCGAGCCGGGGCCGGAGCGCGGCGAGCGCGCCCGCCAGTGCGGCGAGCCCCCAGTCCCAGCCGGCGGGATAGAACGGGAGCACGGCGGCCGACCAGCCGACGAAGAGCATCGCCGCGCTGCCGGCGAGGATGCGGCGGAAGGGCGGGGTCGGAACGACGCGCGCGGCACGCGTGCGCTTCCGCTCTCGCTCCTCGAGGGCCGATCGAAGCCGGTCCGCGAGCTGGACGGCGGTCGGCCGGCGGGCCGGGTCGACGGCTGCTGCGCGGGCGACCGCGTCCGTGAGGTGCCGCGGCAGGTCCGGGCGCACGGACTCGAGCGGGGGCGGGCCGGCCTCGATCCGGTGCGCGGTCTCGATCGGCGAGGCCGACCAGAAGGGGTGGTAACCGGCGAGGGCCTCCCAGAGGACGACGCCGACCGCCCAGATGTCCGCGCCGAATGACGCCTCCTCGCCGGCGAGCCGCTCGGGCGAGATGTAGGCGAGCGTTCCGGGAACGTCGCCGGCCGCCGTCAGCGTCTCCGCCTCCGCGAACTGGGCGAGGCCGAAGTCGAGCAGCTTCACCGAGATCTCCGCCGAGTCGGCGACGAGGACGTTGGTCGGCTTGACGTCGCGATGGACGATCCCGTGGGCGTGCGCATGGGCGAGCCCGTCGAGGATCTGCGCCGCGACCTCGATGACGGCGGCGTCGTCCAGCTCGCCCGCTCGGAGCCGGTCCCGCAGGGTCCGGCCGGGCACGTACTCGTAGGCGATGTACACGTTCTGGCGGTCGCCGGCGAACGCGTAGGCGCGCAGGCAGCGTGGATGCCGGAGCCGGGCGGCCGCCGACGCCTCCCGTTCCGCACGCGTGTGGGCCTTCCCCTCGCGCGGGACGATCTTCAGCGCGACGTCGAGACCGTTCCGCTCGTCGCGGGCGACCCAGACCGACCCCGAGCCGCCGCTTCCGAGCGGGCGCAGGGGCCGATACCGGTCGAGGACGAGTTCGCTGGCAGGGAGGGACGCGACCACTGTGGCCATGTGCGAACGGGGTTGGCGGCGGCCGGGTGAAGTCCTTTCACCGCCGACCGAGCGGTTACAGTGGAAACGCCGGTAGCCCGGCCTGGCGCCATGACCGAGCGCGACACTGAGATCGAGTTCGACTTCTTCGAGGAGCCGGCAACCCGGGAGGCGGCCAGGCCCGAGCGCCCACCTCGCCGCGGCCGCGGCCCCCGGCGCCCGCCCGGCCCGCCGTCCGGGCTCACGCCGCTGCTCCGGCTCGTCGGCCTGATCAGCTTCGCCATCCTCGTCGTCGTCCTGCTCGTCTTCTGGATCTCGAGCTGCCGCGGCGAAGCCAAGAAGGACCGGTACCAGGGATACATGCAGGACGTCCAGGACGTCGCGAACCGCTCGGAGCGGATCGGTTCCCGGCTGGCCACGACGCTGACCCGGCCAGAGGTGCGTCAGGCGGCGCTCGTCCGTACGCTCGACGGCTACGCCCAGCAGCAGGAACAGCTCGTGGCGACGGCGCAGCGGCTCGACCCGCCGGGCCCGCTCCGCGACCAGCACGAGAGCCAGATCGACGCCCTTCAGTTCCGCGTGAGCGGCCTCCGCGGCCTGGCCGACGCGTTCGGCACCCGCAGCGGGAACGCGACGCAGGTCGGGAACCTGATCGCGGCCCAGTACCGCCGGCTCGTCGCGAGCGACGTCGTCTGGGACGACCTCTTCAAGGACCCGTCGGCCGCGGAGCTGCGCCGGCAGGACCTGCGCGGGATCAACGTGCCCGACTCGAACTTCGTGACGAATCCGGATCTCGGCACCTCGCGGGCGCTCAGCAACATCTGGGAGCGCGTCCGCGGGCAGGCCTCCACCGACGGCGGCACGTCCGCCCGGCCGGGCACGCACGGCCACAACCTGGTCTCCGTGACCGTCGTGGGAGGCTCGCGCCTGAACCCGAACGCACTGAACAAGATCGTCGCGACGACGGACCTCTCCTTCGAGGTGGTCTTCGAGAACTCCGGCGACTCGACGGAGACCGGCATCGAGGTCGAGCTGACGATCCAGAAGGAGACGGAGCCGCTGACCCGCACGCAACGGGTCGACCTCACCGAGCCGGGCGAGCAGACGACGGTCACGTTCAGGAACGTCGGACCGGTGCCGTTCGTCCAGCGAACGACGCTCCAGGTCAGCGTCAAGCCGGTGCCGAGCGAGAAGAACACGGCGAACAACACCGCCGAGTACCCCGTGATCTTCTCGTACCCCGGCGGCTAGCCTCGTTTCGGCCAAAGTCTCACGACTGTGGCCGACCGTATGAAGCCGGGCGCCGCTTCGCGGCGCGCGGCGCCGATGCGCTCTGCCACTTCCTCCGGGCAAGGAAACGACTTGGAGGAACGGGCAAAGCCCGTTCCTCGGCCAGAGCTACGATGGCGTCGTGCGTGTTGGCGACCCTGAACGCGAACGTGCAGCGGCAACCCTGCGGAACCACTATGTGGAGGGGCGCCTGTCGCTGGAGGAGCTCTCCGACCGCACCGGCCGCGCCCTCAGGGCGGACTCCCGCGCCGAGCTTCGGAGCGCGCTTTCGGGCCTGCCCGTGCTTCCTGAGCTCGTGGCTCAGGGACGATCGGCGGTTCGGGCGGCCGCGCACGGCGCGGCGGTCGTGCTCTTCACTGGCCTCTACGTGCTCTTCAGCTTCACGCTGCTGATCGTCCTTGCCGTCACGCTGCTCGCGCAGGGGGCGTCGGCCGCGCTGCTCGTCGGTTTTCTCCTCGCCTGGCTCCTGCCGACGTACGCGCTGTCGCGCGTCTGGCGCGGGCCGCGGCCGACCCGGCGGCCGAGCATCTAGCCAAGTCTCGACTCAGCGGGCCATGGCCCGCTCGACCGCCTCCCGCTCCTCCGGCGAGAGAGCGACCGGAGCCTTGCCGTGATCCAGCT
>DASTWB010000007.1:0-5432 GCA_035758725.1 Gaiellaceae bacterium | reverse complement strand
CGAGGGGCACCCCCTCGTCTTCTCCTGGCGCGGCGGCAAGCTCGAGTCCGTGTTCCCGGAGGCCCGCCTCGACCTCGGGCGTTCGGTGTACGAGCCGGAGGGCGAGGATCTCTACCGCGTCGCCGAGGGGTACGAGCGCGGCGAGCTGCTCCGGGTCGTCAGGGACGCCGGCGGCGTCCCGGTGAAGCTCTACTTTGCGACGTACCCCGTCACCCGCGAGCCGGAGACCTTCGGCTAGCGGTCACCGGCCAGGAAGAAGGCGACCGCGACGGCCACGTAGCCGGCGATCAGCACCACGCCCCGGGCTCTGCTGGAGCGGCCCTGCACCAGCAGCAGGAATGTCAGGACGACGCCGAACGTGAGCGCGCCGATCTCGACCGGCCGGAACGCCAGGGACAGCGGGTCGATGAGTAGCGCGAGCAGCGTCACGGCCGGGATCAGGAAGACCGCCACCTGCGCGCTCGAGGCGAGCGCGATCTCGGCCGCGAGCTTGATCTTCCCACGGGCCGCAACCACGACCGCGCCGCCGTGCTCGGCCGCGTTCCCGACGATCGCGACGATCACCGCGGCCACGAAGAACTCCGTCAGGCCGACGTCTTCCGCGAACACCTCGATCGAGCCGACGACGATCTCCGCGATCAACGCTGTGACCACGGTGGCGACACCAAGAACGCCCATCGCCGTCCGGAAGCTCCAGCCCATCATCTCGGCCGGCTCGTCGGAGACGTGCAGCTCGCGGTGGCGGCGAAGGGCGATCCACGTCGCCCCGAGGTAGAGCAGGAGCAGGACGACGGACACCGGCAGCGAGAGGTAGACGAGCGCGTCGCGCTCGGGATCTCCGTGCCAGCCGGGGATCGAAGGGATCAGCAGCAGCACGACGGCGACTGCCACGAGGCCGATCGAAAGCAGGCTGGACTCGCGGTCGAGCTCTCCGCGGCCGCCGAAGAGGAGCGAGAAGCCGAGGACGAGCAGGAGGTTGCCGACGACGCTTCCGGTGAGCGAGCCGCGCACGACCTCCGTCAGTCCCTGGTTCACGGCGAGCAGCGCGATGATCAGCTCCGGCGCGTTGCCGAACGTCGCGTTGAGAAAGCCTCCGATCCCGGGCCCCGTGTGGTGTGCCGCATGCTCGGTCGCCTCGCCGATCAGCCACGCCAGCGGGATCAGTGCCGCCGAGGCGAGCATGAACTCGGCCGCGTCGCCGATGTCGGCGAGGTAGTGGAGGGCGATCGAGATCGGCGCGAGGGCCAGCGAAGCCCAGAGGATCCGGCGCGCCATCGAGGGCCGTACCCTACCGACCGTGCAGAGAGCTCTGGGGGCGGTGCTGTTCGACTGGGGCGGGACGCTCATGCAGGACGAGTGGAGCGACGAGATCGCGCTCGAAGGTCACGCGGCGGGCCTCGCGGCGCTGGAGCGGGACGGCCTGCCCACTCCGGAGGCGTTCACGCGCTACCTCTCCGAGCACGAGGCGGAGCTCTTCCGCCAGCTCGACGACGACGAGATCGACATCGCCGACGTGATGCGCAGGTCGTTCGCCGACCACGGCGTCGAGCTCGAGGACGCCGACCTCCGACGCTTTCTCACGGCGGCCCACGAGGTCTGGGCGTCGTACTACTCGCTCGCCGCCTCGACCCACGCGCTGCTCGAGGCGCTGCGGGCGCGCGGCCTCAGGCTCGGGTTGGTCTCGAACACCGCGAGCCCCGAATGGCTGCTCCGCCCGGTGCTCGAGCGGCAGGGGCTCCTGGAGCGCGTCGACACGGTCGTCCTCTCCTCGGAGGTCGGCAAGCGCAAGCCGCACCCGGCGATCTTCGAGCGGGCGCTCGACGAGGTCGGCGTCGGACCGGGCAACACGCTCTTCGTCGGCGATCGCCTCGGGGCGGACATTCTCGGCGCCTCTCGGGCGGGGATGCAGACGGTGCAGGCCCTCTGGTTCCGCGCCGACGACCTCGAGGTCGACGCCGAGCCCGACTTCCAGGCGTTCACGCAGATGGACGTCCTGAACGTGGTCGACCGGCTCCTCGGCAAGTAACAAGTTGTTACTTGCCCGGCTCGCCGCTAGCGCGAGGCGGGGCCTCTGTCAAGTCTTGCGGAGGGCGCAGGCCGTCCCCCAGAATCCGGTCATGGCCACACCGGAGACGACCCGTCCGCGGAGCCTCCCGCTCCGCCCGCAAGACGAGGTCGAGTGTCGCCGGTGCGGGATTCACTGCGACAAGGTCGTCTACCCGGCGGCCTGTCTCGCGCGGTCGTGTCCGTTCCTCTACGCCTTCGAGGAGGTCGGCCGCACGTACGTCGGGTGCATGCAGCGGATCTTCTCCGTCGAGATCGATCTCGAGCTCTTGCAGGAAGCCGAAGCCCGAGCACCGGGCTTCGGTGCTGTTCGGGCCAACCGCAAGCCGCTGCCGATGTGCCGCACCGAAGTGGAGAGCACCTATGCCGGTCGTGGCGACGAGCTCGGCTGCGTGAACCCGGAGTTCAGCGAGCTGCCGGTCGGCGAGCCGAGCTTCCGCGTCTTCGCGCAGGTCCGCCCGAGCGCCGAGCCCGCCTAGTCCCGGCCTTCCAGAGCTCGCGCAGCTTCCGGATCTCGTGCTCGTCGGCGCCCTTGCCGTGCCGGCCTTCGGTCTCGACGACCGCGGGAAGGTGCTGCAGCCGCGGGTTGCCCAGGAAGACGGCCAGCCCGTCGCCTATCAGTCCCTCCTTCAGGTTCGCGTGCCGGTCGCGGTTCGAGCCGAGCGGCGTGGCCGAGTCGTTCACGTGGAGCGCGCGGAGGCGGTCGAGCCCGATCAGGTCGTCGAACTCGTCGAGGAGCGCGTCGAATGCTTTCGCGTCGCCGACGTCGACGCCCGACGCCCAGAGGTGGCACGAGTCCAGGCAGATCCCGAGCCGCGGGTGCCGGCCGAGCCGGTCCACGAGCGTCGCGAGCTCCTCGAGCGAGCGCCCGATCGTGCCGCCGGTGCCGGCCGAGTTCTCCATCAGGAGCCAGGTCGTGTCCGAGCACCGCTCGAGCACCTGCTCGATCGCCGGCGCTGCCCGGTCGAGTCCCGCCTCGAAGCCCGACCCGAGGTGCGAGCCGACGTGGAAGACGACGCCTTCCGCATCGATCGCGCATGCCGTGTCGACGGTCGAGCGGAGAGTGGACACCGACTTGCCGTAGATCTCGTCGTCGGGGCTCGCGAAGTTGCAGAGGTAGATGGCGTGGACGATGCTCGACTCGATGCCCGCAGCCAGCGCCCGCTCCGGAAACGACGCGAGCACCTCCGGGTCGTGGTTGGGGAAGCGCCACGCGCGCGGGCTCTGAACGAACAACTGGAGCGCGTTCGCCCCGATCGCCTCAGCCCGCTCGGGCGCAGCCTTCACGCCCCCGCCGACATGGCCGCCGAAGAGCATGGCCCTACGATAGAGAGCGATGTCCGTCCGAGTCCGCATGGCCCCGAGCCCGACGGGGCTCCTCCACATCGGGAGCGTTCGCACCTTCCTCTTCAACTGGCTGTTCGCGCGCCCGCAGGGCGGCGAGGTGCTGCTGCGCATCGAGAACACGGACACGAGCCGCGAGGTCGCCGAGGCGACGGAGCAGATTCAGCGCTCGCTGCGCTGGCTCGGGATCGACTGGGACGGGCCGGTCCGCTTCCAGCTCGACCGGATGGAGGACGCGCAGCGGCTCGCGCGGCAGCTCGTGGACGAGGGGAAGGCGTACGAGGACGAGGGCGCCATCCGGTTCCGCATGCCCGACGAGGGCACGACCGGGTGGGTGGACGTGATCCGAGGGGCCGTCGAGGTCCCGAACGAGAGCATCGAGGACCTCGTGATCCTCCGAGCCGACGGCCGGCCGACCTACAACTTCGCGAATCCTGTCGACGACATGCTGGACGAGATCACGCACGTGATCCGCGGCCAGGACCACATCTCGAACACGCCCAAGCAGCTCCAGATCCTGCATGCGCTCGGCGCCGAGGCGCCCGTCTACGCCCACGCGCCGGACGTCCTGGGCACCGACGGCAAGAAGCTCTCGAAGCGCCACGGCGCCCAGTCCGTCGACGACTTCCAGCGGGAGGGCTACATCCCCGAGGCGCTGCTGAACTTCCTGGCGCGGCTCGGGTGGGCGTACGACGACCAGAAGGAGGTCTTCACCCGCGACGAGCTGCTTCAGCTCTTCCGGCTCGACCGCGTGACGCCCAGCCCGGCGGTCTTCGACTACCAGAAGCTGAACTGGCTCAACGGCGTTCACCTCCGCGACCTCCCGCCGGATGAGTACGCGGACCGCGTCGTGCAGTACCTCCGCGAGGCCGGCGTCGACTGGGACGAGGCGCTGGTCCGCAAGGCGGCGCCGCTCGTCCAGGAGAAGATCGAGAAGCTCGACCAGTTCCCCGACTACACGCGGTTCCTCTTCGAGGACGTGCGGCCCGCGGTCCCGGTCGACGGGGCAGGGCCCGTGCTGGAGCGCGCCGAGGAGACGCTCTCGGCCGTCGAGCCGTTCGAGGCCGAGCCGATCGAGCGCGAGCTGCGGGCGCTCGCCGAGCGGCTCGAGCTGAAGCCGCGGGAGGCCTTTCAGCCGATCCGGATCGCGGTCACCGGGTCGAAGGTCTCGCCCGGCCTCTTCGAGAGCATCGAGCTGCTCGGGCGCGACGAGACGCTCAGACGCCTCGCAGCCGCCCGCGCCGGAGCGGCCTAGGCGGCCCGAGCGGGTCCAGCGCCCGCTGGAACTCCAGCCACGCGCGCCGGCGGAAGCTCGCCGTCGGCTGCGGCAGCTGCGCGACGATCCGCGTCGGCGCCGGACGATTCCAGTGCGGGTGGTTTCCCACTTCCAACTGTGGAAACGCCTCAGCCTCGAAGGTGGGTACGGATGGACGTCGAATACACTTGGCAACCATGGGAGGCCAACCCGCGACGGTGCTCGTCGTCGACGACGACCCGTCGCTCAGGCTCCTCTGCCGGGTCAATCTGGAGCTCGAGGGATACCGCGTCGTCGAGGCGGAGAGCGTGGCGGGCGCTCGCGCAGCGCTCGCAGACGAGGCGGTCGACGCGATCCTGCTCGACGTCCATCTCGGGAACGAGGACGGCCTGACCCTGCTCCCGGCGATCGAGGAGGACGGCAAGGCGGTGGCGCTCCTGACCGGGAGTCCGGGCGTCCACCTGCCCGACGGCGCGGTCGTGATCGGGAAGCCCTTTTCCATCGAGGAGCTGTGCGACACCGTGGGTCGGCTGGTGGGCCGCGCGCAGACGCCGCTCGGGTAGATTCCGCAATCCGATGAGTGTGACCGCGGTCAGAACGCCTGCAGAATTCGAGGCCGAGCTCCAGCGATACCTCTTCGAGCGCGCCGAGGAAGGCCGCGCCGTCCGAGTAGGCGAGAAGGAGGTCTCCGAGCGCGCCGAGATCGTCGCCCGGTACCGCGAGCTCTTCACCCGGGAACAGCTCGACGCGTTGCAGGAGGCCGAGTCGG
>DASTWB010000266.1:0-3353 GCA_035758725.1 Gaiellaceae bacterium | reverse complement strand
CTGGAGCGAGCTCCCCCGCGCGAACAGCGCCCCTGCCCGTGCGGCCTGGCCGTGCGCGTGCAGCCCTGCCGCGCGCCGGAGGCGTTCCGCCTCGGGGTCCGTTCGGACGCCGACGTCGACGAGCACGGGCGGATCCCCCTCCGGCCGCGCCGCCTCCGGCTGGTCGTCGCGCGAGAGCACCGCCGCGCCGCCCGCGACCGTCGCGGCCGCGACGACCGCGACGGCGGCGACGAGGAGGATCCTGGTGCGCCGGCTCATCGCGGCCCACGGTAGCCCGACGGCGCATGGCTATCCTCATTCAGATGTCGACGCGAGACCGGATTCGCGAGATTTCGGCCGAGGACGCACGCCGCCGGGACGCGCTCCTGCTGGACGTCCGCAGCGACGAGGAGTGGAAGGTCGGGCACATCCCCGGCGCCCTCCACGTTCCGCTGTCCCAGCTCGAAGCCCGCCTGCCGGAGCTGCTCTCGGACCGGAGCCGTCCGATCGTCACGTACTGCGCGGTCGGCGCACGTTCACTCCGTGCTCTGACGACGATCGACGGGCTCGGCTACGAGGACGCGGTCTCGATGGCGGGCGGCATCGTCGCCTGGCGCGAGCTCGGCTATCCCGTGGAGTCCGACAGCCGGCTCGACCCGGAGAAGCGGGAGCGCTACAGCCGCCACCTGCTGATCCCCGAGGTCGGGGAGGACGGCCAGAGCCGCCTGCTCGAGACGAGCATCCTGCTGATCGGCGCCGGCGGGCTCGGCTCGCCCGCCGCGCTCTACCTCGCCGCCGCCGGCGTCGGCCGGATCGGGATCGTCGACGACGACGTCGTCGACTCGTCCAACCTCCAGCGGCAGGTGCTGCACTCGACGGCGGGCCTGGGTGAGCTCAAGGCCCGGTCGGCCAGGAAGGCGCTCGAGGAGCTGAACCCCGACGTGGAGGTCGTGACGTACGAGGAGCGCCTCACGTCCGAGAACGTCGACCGGATCCTCTCCGAGGGCTGGGACCTCGTGGTCGACGGCGCGGACAACTTCCCGACGCGGTACCTCCTGAACGACGCATCGGTCTGGCACGACGTCCCGGTGGTGCACGGCTCGATCTTCCGGTTCGAGGGCCAGGTGACCGTCTTCAAGCCGCACGAGGGCCCGTGCTACCGCTGCCTCTTCCCCCAGCCGCCGCCGCCCGAGCTGGCGCCGAGCTGCGCCGAGGGCGGCGTCCTCGGTGTGCTGCCCGGCGTGATCGGCTCGCTGCAGGCCAGCGAGGCGCTGAAGCTCGCACTCGGGATCGGCGAGCCCGCGATCGGACGCCTGCTCCTCTTCGACGCGCTCTCCGCCCGCCTGGACGAGGTCAAGGTGCGGCGCGACCCGGCCTGCCCGGTCTGCGGCGACGACCCGACGATCACGGAGTACATCGACTACGTCGAGTTCTGCACCGCCCGATGATCACGATCAGAATCCCACCCACGCTCCGCACCGAGACCGAAGGCGCCTCGACGGTCGAGGCGAACGGTGAGACCGTCCGCGACCTGCTGGACGACCTGACGGGCCGGTTCCCGGCGCTGCGCGAGCGCATCTATCCCCAGGGCGAGCTCGCCCGGTTCGTCAACGTGTACGTCGAGGGCGAGGACGTTCGGACTCGCGACGGTCTGGAGACGGCGGTCTCGGAAGGCTCGACGATCATCCTCCTGCCGGCCATGGCCGGTGGCTGCTAAGTCGGTCCTCGAGCTCGTCGGGAACACGCCGCTCGTCGAGCTGCAGCGCCTCGCCCCGGCCCCGGGCATCCGGCTCTACGCGAAGCTCGAGGGCCAGAACCCGACCGGGTCGATCAAGGACCGCGTCGCGAAGGCGATGATCGAGGCCGCCGAGGCGGCGGGCGAGCTCGAGCCGGGGCGGGAGCTGCTGGAGCCGACGAGCGGCAACACCGGCATCTCGCTCGCGATGGTCGCGCGCCTGAAGGGCTACCGGCTCACGTGCGTGGTGCCCGAGAACGTCACCGAGGAGCGACTTCGGCTGCTCCGGCTCTTCGGCGCCGAGATCGTCCTCTCCGCGGCCGCCGAGGGATCGAACGGCGCCGTCAGGCTCGCGCTCGAGATCGCCGAGCGGGAGCCGCGCTACTTCCTGCCGTTCCAGTACGAGAACGAGGCGAACCCGCGCGCCCACTACGAGGGCACCGGCGCGGAGATCGTGGCCGCCCTCGACCGGGTCGATGCAGTGGTCGCGGGCCTCGGGACCGGCGGAACGCTGATGGGGGTCGGGCGGCGCCTCCGCGAGACGTTCCCGGACGTCGTCGTCGCCGCGGCCGAGCCGCTGCCGGGAGACCCGGTCCTGGGCCTGCGCTCGCTGGAGGACGGCTACGTCCCGCCGGTGCTCGACGTCTCGCAGCTCGACCGGAAGATCCTGGTCTCGAATGCCGACGCGGTCGCCGGGATGCGTGCCCTGGTCGAGCGCGAGGGGATCTTCGCCGGCGTGTCGTCCGGCGGCGTGCTCCACGTCGCCCGGGTCGTCGCGGAGGATCTCGACGAGGGCGTGGTCGTGGCGATCTTCCCGGACGCCGGCTGGAAGTACCTGTCGGCGCCGCTCTGGGAGGCCGACGACGTCGAGCGGGCGATGGAGCACGCCGTCTGGTGGTAGTCCCGGACTCGATCCGCGACGAGCTGCTCGCACACGCGCGGGAGGAGGCGCCGAACGAGGCCTGCGGGCTCGTCGCGTTCCGCGACGGCGTCGCCGAGCGCTACCTGCCCGGCGACAACGCGCTCGGGAGCCCCTACCGCTTCGAGCTCCGGCCTCGCGATCCCGCCGACTTCTTCCTGGAGGACGAGGGGTACGTGCTGGCCGTCTTCCACTCGCATCCGCAGAGCGACCCGCGTCCCTCCCGGACAGACGTCGAGAACATCGGGCTGTGGGAGGGACGCCCGTACCTCATCCTCCGCGCCGACACCGGCGAGCTCGCCGCCTGGCGGATTGCGGACGGCGGCGTCGAAGCAGTCGCCCTGAGTGAGTAGATCCGCTGCCGTCGTCGGAGCCGGCATCTTCGGCTCCTCGCTCGCCCACCGCCTCGCACGGGACGGGTGGGCGGTCACCCTCTACGAGAGGCACGAGCCGGGCCACGACCGCTCGGCGTCGGGCGACGAGTCGCGGCTGATCCGCTACTCGCACGGCGGGGACGCGTGGTACGCGCGCTCCGCGTGGCGGGCGCGGGAGCTCTGGCGCGAGCTCGAGGCGGAGACGGGCACCGCGCTGCTCGTCGAGTGCGGCGTCGCCTGGTTCGCCCGCGCCGAGGACGGCTGGGAGGCCGAGAGCGAGCGCGTCCTCCGCGCCGAGGGCATCCCGGTCGAGCGGCTCGCCCCCGACGAGGGCTCTCGGCTCTTC
>DASTWB010000190.1:0-5344 GCA_035758725.1 Gaiellaceae bacterium | reverse complement strand
GGAGTCACGCGGGCCGAGAGCGCGGACGCCGTTCTCGCCGCCGCGGACTTCCTGACGCTTCACCTGCCGTTGACGGACGAGACCCGCGGCTCGATCGACGCGAATGCACTGGCGAAGCTGCGGCCGGGCGCCTACCTCGTGAACGCCGCCCGCGGTGAGCTCGTGGACGAGGAGGCCCTGCTCGAGGCTCTTCGCTCGGGCCGGCTCGCGGGCGCCGCGCTCGACGTGTTCTCCGCCGAGCCCTATGCCGGTCCGCTGCTCGAGCTCGACAACGTGGTCGTCACGCCGCACCTGGCGGCCTCGACGGAGGAGGCGCAGGACCGGGCCGGCCTCATCGTCGCCGAGCAGGTCGCGGCGGCGCTCGAGGGCGGGCTCGTGGTGAACGCCGTGAACATCCCGGCGATCGGGCGGGACGACCTCCAGGTCCTCGGCCCGTTCATCCCGCTGGCGGCGAAGCTCGGCCGCCTCGCGATGGAGGTCGCGGGTGGGCGGGCCGAGCGGATCGAGCTCACCTACTACGGCCAGCTCGCCGAGTTCGACACGCGGCTCCTGACCGCGGCCGCGCTCAACGGCGCCTTCCAGGGTCGCTTCGAGCAGCCGGTGAACTACGTGAACGCGCCGCTACTGGCTGAGGAACGTGGAATCGAGGTCGTCGAGCAGCGCCGGAGCTCCTGCCGCGACTTCACGAACCTCGTCCGGGTCGCGGTCGGCTCGAACGGCGAGAAGATCCGCGTCGCGGGTACCACGATCGGCCGGGACGACCGGATGTGGCTCGTCAGCGCGCTCGGGTTCGAGCTCGAGATGGAGCTCGCGCCGCTGCTCGTCCTCTTCCGTTACGACGACGTGCCGGGCGTGATCGGCCGGGTCGGGACGCTGTTCGGCGAGGCGGGCGTGAACATCGCCAACATGGCCGTGTCCCGGACCCGCCGGGGCGGCAAGGCGCTGATGGTGCTCTCGATCGACTCGGAGGCCCCGACGGAGCTGATCGAGCGTGTCCGGGCGGAGGGCTTCGACGACGCAAGGTTCATCTCGCTCGGATAAGGCCTGGGTCGCCGCACAGACGATCCTGATGGTGGCGATCGTCGTCTCGATCCCGGGACCCGACCTCGACGGCCGCGCGCTCACCCGGCTCGGGCTCGCCGTGGCCCTTGCGGGCCTGCTGCTCGTGAGCTGGGCCTATCGGACGATGGGGAGCTCCTTCACGCCGTTCCCGACACCGCCGGCGAGCGGCTCGCTCGTCGTTCGGGGCCCGTATCGATACCTGCGGCATCCCATGTACGTCGGCGGGACGCTGACGCTCCTCGGCATCTCGCTCGCCTTCTCCGCAATCGGCGTTGCGCTCACCGGGTTGCTCGCGCTCCTCTGGATCTTCAAGGCGCGGCGCGAGGAACGGCTCCTCGTGCAGCGTTTCCCGGACTACGGCGAGTACCGGCGGCAAACGCGGTTCTAGGCGGGGTCGGCGTTCCGGAAGCGGCGGAGGCGGTCGCGGCGGTTACGCTGCGGCCGTGGAGGACCGCTGGCCAGAGCCCGTCGAGCGGGTCGCCTCGTTCCTCCGGCAGGGAGGCGTCGAGGGGCGGATCGAAGAGTTCGAGGCCGGGACCCCGACGGCGGAGGACGCTGCGCGCGCCGTCGGCTGCAAGCTCGGCCAGATCGTGAAATCGCTCGTCTTCGACTGCGACGGCTCGTCGGTGGTCGTCCTCGTGCCGGGCGACCGCCGCGCCGACGCGGGGAAGGTCGCGCGCGCCGCCGGTTGCCGGCGCGCCAAGATCGCCGGCCCGGAGCAGGTCCGCGCGGCAACCGGCTTCGAACCGGGCGCCGTCGCGCCGTTTCCGCTCCCCAAGGTCTCGCGGATCCTCGTCGACCGGCAGCTGCTTGTCCACGACCGCGTATGGGTCGGAGCCGGCTCGCCGAGCCACATGGCGACGCTCTCGCCGGCCGACCTCGTCCGCCTGGCGAAGGCCGAGCCGATGGACGCCGTCTCGGAGGCCGCTTAACATTCGACCCAAGGGAAACGGAGGAGGCGCATGATCGCAACCGAGAAGATCTGGATGAACGGCGAGCTCGTGGACTGGGCGGACGCCAAGATCCACGTGGGCGCCCACGGGCTGCACTACGGCACCGGCGTGTTCGAGGGAATCCGGTGCTACGAGACTCCGAGCGGCCCGGCCGTCTTCCGGCTGACCGATCACATCAAGCGGCTCGACGCCTCCGCGAAGCTGCTGTACATGGATCTCCCGTACTCGGTCGCGGAGATCCGCGAGGCCTGCCTCGAGGTCATCGGCGTCAACGGCCTGCCGGAGTGCTACCTCCGCCCGTTCGCCTTCTACGGCTACGGCGAGCTCGGCGTGTCGACGGCGGGGAATCCCGTCGAGGTCGTGGTCATGAGCTGGCCCTGGGGCGCCTACCTCGGCGAGGAGGGGATGAAGAACGGCATCCGCGCCAAGATCTCGAGCTGGAAGCGCGTCGGGGCGAACACGATCCCGCACGCCGCGAAGGCCACGGGCATCTACCTCAACTCGATGCTGGCCGTCACCGAGGCGAACCGCGCCGGCTACGACGAGGCGATCCTGCTGACCGACGACGGGTACATCGCGGACGGCTCGGGCGAGAACGTCTTCGTCGTCAAGGACGGCAAGATCACGACGCCGCCGCTCTCGACCTCGATCCTGCCCGGCATCACGCGGAACTCGGTGATCCAGATCGCCCAGGACCTCGGCTACACGGTCGACGAGGCGCATCTCATCCGCACCGACCTCTACGTGGCGGACGAGATCTTCATGACGGGGACCGCGGCGGAGGTGACGCCGATCCGGTCGGTGGACGACCAGGAGGTCGGGCCTCCGGGCGAGGTGACGCTGAAGCTGCAGAAGGCGTACCTGGACACGGTGCGCGGCGGGAGCGAGCGCTGGTCGCACTGGCTCGAGTACGCCTCGATGCCGTCACAGTCTCCCGCACCCACTCCCGCGAAGGCGTGACGCAAGCGACGCGCCGGGTGCCGCTGGCGCGGCCCTGGATCGACGAGCGGGAGGAGGAGCTCGTCCTCGAGGTCCTGCGGTCCGGGCGGCTCTCGCTCGGGCCGACGATCGACCGGTTCGAGGAACTGATCGCCGAGCGGGTCGAAGCGCCGTACGCGGCGGCGGTCTCGAGCGGGACGGCGGGGCTGCACATGCTCGTTCGGGCCGCCGGGATCGGGGAGGGCGACGAGGTGATCACGTCGCCTCTGTCCTTCGCGGCGACCGCGAACTGCTTCCTGTTCGAGGGCGCGACGCCGGTCTTCGTCGACGTCGATCCGCGGACCTGGAACCTCGACCCGGCCGCCGTCGAGGCGGCGATCACCGAGCGGACGAAGGGGATCGTCGCGGTCGACATGTTCGGCTACCCGTGCGAGCTCGAAGCGCTCGTCGAGCTCGCGGGGCGGGGCGGCCTGACGCTGATCGAGGACTCCGCCGAGGCGCTGGGCGCCGCCTACAAGGGGAGGCCGATCGGGTCGCACGGCCCGTCCGCCGTCTTCGGCTTCTATCCGAACAAGCAGCTCGCGACCGGTGAGGGCGGAGTCGTCGTGACGCACGACGAGGAGACGTGGAAGCTGGTCCGGAGCCTTCGCAACCAGGGCCGTTCCTACGAGGGCGGCGGTTGGTTCAACCACGTGCGACTCGGCTTCAACTACCGGTGGACGGACGTCCAGGCCGCGATCGGGATCGCGCAGCTCCAGAAGCTCGACCGGGCGCTCGAGCTCCGATCCGCAGCGGCCGCCCGCTACGCGCAGCTGCTGGACGGGGTCGAGGGAATCGGGCTGGCGCCGCCCGACGACACCGATCACCGGCGCTCCTGGTTCGTCTACGTGGTGGTGCTCGCGCCCGAGATCGACCGGGCCCGCGTGATGGCCGACCTCCGTGGGCAGGGAGTCGACGTCGCCGAGTACGTCCCCTGCATCCACCTCCAGACCTACATGCGCGAGCAGTTCGGCTTCCGCGAGGGGCTGTGCCCGGTGGCGGAGGACATCGCCGCCCGGACGCTCGCGCTCCCGTTCTTCCCCCAGATCGAGCCGGACGACCAGGAGTACGTCGCGGAGGCGCTCCGCTCCGCCGTCTCGTAACCGCGCGATAATCGCGCCATGGCGAACGGCGCGAACCGGATGGTCTTCCTCGGCTTCGGGAAGTACGCCCGTGCCGACAAGATCTATGCGCTCGAGCCGCTGACCGGCGACGAGCGTGGGGGAGGACGCCGAACGCGCGTCTGGATCGAGGGCGTTCCCGACCCGATCGTCGCCGGCCGCACCGAGCGGACGATCCTGCACGAGATGGGTCAGGAGGCGGCGGCGAGCACCCAGATCGTCGACAGCGCCATCGACCTCGCCGAGCGGATCGCGAGCGGTGTCGAGAGCGGCCGCGTCGACCTCGCCGACCTCGGCCGGCGAGCGCGGCGCCTGCTCGAGTCCACCGCCAGGCCGTCCGATCCGGATCAGCTTTTTTGAGGAGGGTCTGACGAAACGACGGCTGAGCCACCGGGGCCCGCTGCTCGTCCCGAGCCGGCGTCCTCAGTCACGTCCGTATCTCGCCGATACGGACGCTCCCTGCGTCCTGGCCTCGGAACGACCATCGCGTCCCGGCGACGAGCGGCGTTCCGCCAGACCCTCCTAGTTGACCGACATCGGCCGGCCGGAGCCGCCCGCGCGCGGCCTGCTCGCCCGCATCGCCGTCGACATCCGCCCGCTGAAGGAGTCGCGCGACTTCCGCCGCCTCTGGTTCGGCACCGGGATCTCTGCGATCGGAAGCCAGATCACGACGGTCGCAATCCCGTACCAGCTCTACCAGGAGACCGGCTCGACGCTGCTCGTCGGCCTGCTTGGCATCGCCGCGCTCGTTCCCCTGCTCGTCGTCCCGATCTACGGCGGCGCCGTCGCGGATGCGGTCGACCGCCGCCGCATGCTGCTCCTCTCCGACGTCGCGCTCCTCGCGGTCACCGGCGGCCTGGTCGTGAACGCGCTGCTCCCGAACCCTGCGGTCTGGTTCCTGTTCGCGGCGGAGGCGCTCGGCACGGCTGCTTACGGATTCCAGCGCCCGGCGCGCAACGCGCTCACCCCGCGCCTCGTCCGCGACGACCAGCTGCTCGCGGCGATCACGGTCGAGGACGTCGTCTTCACGCTGGCCCGGGTCGCCGGTCCGATGATGGGCGGCGTGCTGATCACCGTCGTCGGGCTCGGCGGCGCGTACGCGATCGATCTCGCGACCTTCGCAGCCTCACTGCTCGCGATCTGGCTGCTGCCTCCCGTTCCGCCTGCGCACGACGCCGACCGTCCGAGCCTGCGCTCGATCGCGGACGGCTTCCGCTACGTCCTCGGGAA
>DASTWB010000134.1:0-5443 GCA_035758725.1 Gaiellaceae bacterium | reverse complement strand
GGCGTCGGGACCGTCTCGCTTCGGCGGTGGCTGCCCGAACGAGCCTGGGTCGCTGCTCCCGCCGCCGTGGCCCTCCTGGCCCTTGGCGCCCCGGCGGCGGCGTTGCGCGATCCGCGCGACCTGGGCCTCCTCCCGACGGAGACGCCGGGAGAGGTGCGGGCCGGCCCCGCCGACCTCCTGGTGCCGTATGCGATCCCCTTTCTCGCCGATCTGGGCGAGGTGCGTGAGGCGCTCGCGATCCCGCAGGGCCCGGGGGACGAGATCCTCGAGACGCTCGAGCACGCCGACGAGCCGATCGGAGCCCTGCTGGTTGCGCTGCCCGGCGAGGGGCGGTGGACGGTGGTCAGGCGGGAAGGCCCGTTCGACAAGGGCGGGGCCCTGTTCGCCGCGGCCGATCAGTACGGCAGGGCGAACCACCCGCCCGAGCTCGACTGGTGGTACGAGCTCGTCGAGCGCGGCCTCTGCGACGCGCTCGCGGAATCGGGCTCCCGATGCCCCTCCTAGCTACACTGCCGCGCCGTGGCAGGTGAACGAGTCAGGCTGGAAGTGGCGGAGCGCGAGTCGCGCGGCTCGGCCGAGTCGCGGCGCCTGCGCAGGCAGGGGCTGATCCCCGGCGTCCTCTACGGGCGCGGGAAGACGCCGCATGCGATCAGCGTGCCCGAGCGCGAGCTGCGCCGCGTCCTGACCGGGCCGTCGGGCCTCCACGCGATCCTCGACGTCGTCCTCGAGGGACAGAAGACGACGCACGCTTCGATCCTCAAGGACTTCCAGCAGGACGTCATCACCGGCCGGATCGCCCACATCGACCTCCAGGAGGTCCGCCTCGACCAGCCGATCCAGGCCCAGGTCGTGATCGAGCTCGTCGGCGAATCGGCGGGCACGAAGGAGGGCGGCGTGCTCTCGCAGGTCTCCCGCGAGATCAACGTCGAGGCCCTGCCGATGGAGATCCCGGAGCGGATCGAGGTGGACATCTCCGAGATGGCCATCGGGGACACGCTTCGGCTGGCCGACATCGCGAAGCAGGACGGCGTCACCTTCCTCGACGATCCGGAGGAGACGGTCCTCGCCACCGTGACGCTTCCGACGCGTGTCGAGGAGCCCGAGCCCGAGGTCTCCGAGGAGGAGCTCGAGGAGGGCGCCGAGCTCGCCGTGGGCGAGGAAGCCCCCGAGGGTGCGGCCGAAGGCGAGGCCGAGCCGTCCGCCGACGCCGGTTCCGGCGAGGGCGGCGAGACCGGCACCACCGAGGGCTAGCGCGTGCGCCTGCTGCGTCGGGGCGAGCGCGCCTCGACGCTCGACCTGCTCGTCGCCGGGCTCGGGAACCCGGGTCGCGAGTACGAGCGGACACGGCACAACGTCGGCTGGCTGGTCGTGGACGAGCTGGCCCGGCGCCACGGCGGATCCTTCCGTGGCAAGTTCTCCGGCCAGCTGTCCGAGACGCGGCTCGACGACCTCAAGCTCGCGCTCCTGAAGCCGGAGACGTACATGAACGAGTCGGGCCGGTCGATCGGCGGCGCACGCAAGTTCTTCAAGGTCGAGGCGGCCGACCTGCTGGTCGTCCACGACGACGTGGACCTCGAGCCCGGACGTCTGCAGGCACGCCTCGGCGGCGGCCTCGCCGGGCACAATGGGCTGCGCTCGATCGCACAGGCGCTCGGGACGAACGACTTCCTGCGACTTCGGATCGGCGTCGGCCGGCCGGGTCGGGGCGACCGGCGAAGCGTCGCCGACTACGTCCTCGCCCCCTTCGAGCCGGAGATCGACGTCGAGGAGCTGATCGGGCGATCGGCAGACGCGGTCGAGACGATGGCTCGAGACGGCCTCGAGGAGGCGCAGCGCCGGTACAACTAGTGCATGGATCGCGTGTTCGTGTCCGCGGGTGACGGCGTGGGGCCGCGGAAGCGCGAAGGGGTCGCTCCCGGCCCTCGGGGAGGGCGAACCTGGTGGGAGGTCATGCACCCGGAGGGCTCGCAGGGCACGTGGCGCGACCTGCCGCAGCTGCTCGCGGATTCGATCCGGCTGGTCTGGTCGTCGGGCCGAAACGTCTTCCTGCTGACGTCCACGCTACAGCTCCTGGCTGCGCTCGGGGTCGCGGTGCAGCTGTTCGTCGCGAAGGCGGTCTTCGAGGCGGTGCTCGGAAACGGCGGCAGCGCCGAGCTCGCGGACATCGGGCCGCCACTCGCGGCGCTCGTCGCCGTCACGGTCGCGCTCGACCTCGCCCGAGCGGTCCAGGGTGAGCAGAGCCGCGTCCTCGGCGAGCTCGTCGGCCGCCGGGCGATCGACCGCGTGCTCGACGTGTCCACCAGGATCGACCTGCTCGCGTTCGAATGGCCCGAGTTCTACGACCGGCTCCAGCGTGCCCGCGCGCAGGGCCAGTTCCGCGCGCTCCAGACGGTCAACGGCCTGGTCGGGATCGTCGGCTCGGTCGTGACCGCCGGGGCGATCGTCTTCGCCCTCGCGGCGCTCCAGCCGCTGCTCCTGCCCTTCGTGCTCGTCGGCTACCTGCCGCTCTGGGTCGTCGCGTCGCTGAACACCCGTGACCTCTACCACTACACGCGCGGGATGACGCCGAACGACCGGCAGCGCGGCTATCTCCAGAACGTGCTCATGGGGCGGAACGCGGCCAAGGAGGTGCGCGCGTTCAACCTCGCGGGCTTCCTCCGCGGCCGTTACGACCGTCTCTACGACGAACGGATCGCCGAGCTCCGCCGGCTCGCGAAGCGCAGGACCGTCCGCTCGCTCCTCGGGTCGGTCACCTCGTCGGCGGTCACCGTCGGGACGATCGCGATGCTCTCCTGGCTGTACACGACCGACCGCATGTCGCTTGCGGCTGCAGGCGCCGCGGTCTTCGGCCTCTACCAGCTCGCGAACCAGCTGCGGATTCTGCACGGGAGCGCGACGTCCTTGTACGAGGCCACGCTCTTCATCCGGGACTACTCGTCGTTTCTCACGCTGGAGCCGGAGGTCGAGGCCGCCGAGGGCACGCGGCGCGCGCCGGAGGGCTTCGACCGCCTGGCCGTCGACGACGTGTCGTTCACATACCCCGAGTCCGACCGTCCCGCCGTCGACGGCGTCTCGCTCGAGATCCGGAAGGGCGAGGTGGTCGCGCTCGTCGGCGAGAACGGGTCCGGGAAGACGACGCTCGCGAAGCTGCTCGCCGGCCTCTACCGGCCGGAGTCCGGCCGGATCCGGTGGGACGACGTGGACGTGGACGAGGTCGATCCGGACGAGTTGCGCCGCGCGGTCGCCGTCATCTTCCAGGACTTCGAGCGGTACCTGCTGCCGGCGCGGGAGAACGTCGGCCTCGGACGCAAGGAGCGGATCGACGAGCTCGAGGAGATCATCGCGGCCGCCGCGCGCGCCGACGCGCACGAGTTCCTCGCCGGCCTGCCGGAGGGCTACGAGACGATGCTGGGGCGCGAGTTCTCCGGCGGCTTCGACCTCTCGATCGGGCAGTGGCAGCGGGTCGCCCTGGCCCGCGCGTTCTTCCGGGACGCGCCCTTCGTGATCCTCGACGAGCCGACGGCATCGCTGGACGCGCGGGCCGAGAGCAACCTCTTCGAGCGGATGCGCGAGCTCCTGCACGGCCGCTCCGTCGTCCTCATCTCTCACCGGTTCTCGAGCGTCCGCTCCGCCGACCGGATCTACGTGCTGCACGAGGGCCGCGTCGTCGAGGAGGGGTCGCACGACGAGCTGATGGCCCGCGACGGGCTCTACGCGGAGCTCTTCACGCTCCAGGCGCGCGCGTACGTCGACCGGCCCGAGCCCGAGGCGGCCGAGGAGGAGGAGCCTCCCGAGGACGCGGTGGAGCAGGTCGCCTTCGGCGCACCCTGACGCGCTTTCGGCCCGGAGTCGGCGCGATTGCGCGCGGGCCCGCCGGGTAGCCTCGACCCTTCATCCCCTCGGGTGGGTGGGGGATTGGGATGGGTCCGGCCCGGCGCCGCCGCGCGCGCCTTGCGCAGTGCGCCTCCGCGTACCATGGACGGCCCCGGAACCTGGCCGTTCCGGCGTTCGTCGTGGACCGTCCCGTGCTACACGTCGTCGCCCAGGAGCTCGCCGAGAGCGAGCGCCTGAACGCGTTCGCGGAGGAGATCGAGGAGACGCACAAGGGCCTCGCCGTCGAGGCCGCAGAGCGCAAGGGCCCGCGGGCCCGCGTCTCCGAGCCCGCCCTGCCGCTCGTGCTCGCGGCCCTGCATTTCCGGCTCGGCCGCGGCCTCCTCGTCGTCCTGCCCGAGGATTCCGATGCCCGCGACGCCGCCGAGGCGGCCGCGTGGTTCCTCGGGGACGACCAGGTGGCGCTCCTGCCGAGCCGCGGCGTGCGCTGGGAATCCGGCCTCGAGCCCGCACCGCACCTCGTCGGCGAGCGGGCGCGGGCGCTCGCCGTCCTGGCGGACGGCGGCCTGGTGGCCGCCTCGGCCGCGGCGATCGCGGAGGGGATGCCGCCGCCGGGCGAGCGCCCGGAGCCGATCCGGCTGCCGGCCGACGCCGGCGAGGACCTGACCGAGCGGCTCGCGCTCGCCGGGTACGAGCGCGTCGAGCGCGCCGAGGAGCGCGGGCAGTTCGCCGTGCGCGGCGGGATCGTCGACGTCTTCCCGACCACCGGCCGGGAGCCGCTGCGGATCGAGCTCTTCGGCGACGAGATCGAGTCCATGCGCGCCTACTCGCCGTTCACGCAGCGGACGCTCCACCCGGTCGAGGAGGCGGTGATCTACCCGGCGGCCGAGCGGCGCGGCGGCCTCGCCGAGCCGACGCTGCCCGACGGCGAGGAGCCGCCGGCGGTCCCCGACGATCTCGTCCCGCCGCTGCCGTACCCGCCCGACCTCGTGTGGCAGCCGGACGACGTGCGGTCTGTCTGGGAAGAGGAGGAGCTGCCGGCGCAACCGCTCGAGGGCGCGGCAGAGCTCGACCCGTTTCCGACCGGCCAGCCGATCTCCTTCGAGGCCCAACGGCCCGCAATCGCGGCCCGCGGTCTCGCCGAGGCCGAGCAGGAGCTCGCGTCGCTCGTCCGCGGCGGGCTCCGGACGATCGTCGCGTTCGCGCACCGCGGCGAGGCCCTGCGGAACCAGAACCTGCTGCGGCGCGTCGACGCGCGGCTGTTCGAGCTCGAGGAGGAGCTGCCCGCGGAGCCGGAGCTCCTCTATGCGGTGTCGCCCGCCCGCCGCGGCTTCGTCTGGCGCGACCTAGGCCTCGCCCTGATCCCGGACACCCAGGTCTTCCGCCGCCGGCCGCGCCGCGCCGAGCACCGCGTCGGCCGCGCGCTCCAGTCCTTCGCCGACCTGCGCACGGGCGACCACGTCGTCCACGAGGACCACGGCGTCGGGAAGCTCCTCGGCTTCGAGACGAAGGAGGTGGCGGGGGTCACCCGCGACTACCTCCTGCTCGCGTTCCGCGGCGACGACCGCCTGTACGTCCCGCACGAGCAGCTCGGGAAGGTCTCGCGGTACAT
>DASTWB010000123.1:0-2327 GCA_035758725.1 Gaiellaceae bacterium | reverse complement strand
AGCACCTTCCTCGCAGCGCCCTCGTCGTCCAGCTCGACGGTCGTCTTGGGCAGCATCGTCAGGTCGGCCGACTCCACCGTAATGCCCGCGGACTCGACTGCCCGGCGAACGGACGCGAGCGCCTCGGGCGGGCCCGTCACGCGCCAGCTGTCTCCCTCCCGCTCCACGTCGTCGGCGCCGCCCTCTGCCGCGGCGAGTATGAGCTCGTCCTCGTCGGCGGCGCCGTCCACGAGCACCACCGCGCGGCGCTCGAAGAGCCAGGCGACGGAGCCCGACTCGCCCAGGCTGCCGTCGGCCTTCGAGAAGATGTGGCGCACCTCCGCGGCCGTCCGGTTCCGGTTGTCAGTCACCGCCTCGACGTAGACGGCGATTCCGGCCGGCCCGTACCCCTCGTAGGTCACCGTCTCGTAGGCGGCGCCGTCGGCCGAGGGGCCCGCTCCACGCGCGATGGCGCGCTCGATGTTGTCCTTCGGCATCGAGGCTTCCTTCGCCTTGTCGATCGCGTTCTGCAGGGCGAGGTTCCCGGCGGGATCCGGCCCGCCCTCGCGGGCGGCGACGATGATCGCCCGCGCCAGCTTCGAGAAGAGCTGGCCGCGCTTGGCGTCCGTGGCGCCCTTCTTGCGCTTGATCTGCGCCCACTTGCTATGCCCGGCCACCCACCGCCTCCTGGTCGCGGACGAGGTCGAGGAAGAGCTGGTGCACCCGCGGATCGTCCGTCAGCTCCGGATGGAACGACGCGACGAGGTAGCGGCCGTCGCGCAGCAACACCGGCTCGCCGTCGTGCTCGGCGAGCACCTCCACGCCCGGACCGACCTCGGCCACGCGCGGCGCGCGGATGAAGACACCCCGCAGCGGCTCCTGTTGCCCCTGTAGCTCCAGGTCGGCCTCGAAGCTCGCGACCTGGCGCCCGTAGGCGTTGCGCCGCACGGAGAGGTCGACGAGGCCGAGGTGGTCGCGGTCGAGCAGGATCATCCCGGCGCAGGTGCCGAAGACCGGCCGGTCGAACGCGCGGAGCGCCTCCTCGAGACCGTAGATCCGCGCCAGGCGCATGATCGCCGTCGACTCGCCGCCGGGGATCACGAGCCCGTCGAGCCCACTGAGCTCCTCGGGCTTCCGGACCTCGACGGGATCTGCGCCGAGACGGCGGAGCACATCCGCGTGCTCGCGGAAGTCCCCCTGGATTGCCAGCACGCCGATCCGCACGCGCAAAATGGTACTCAGCGAGCTCTGAGCTCCCGGACGAGCCAGGCCGCCCGGTCGGCGTCCGCCTCCGGCCCCATCTGATGGCCGTAGTCGTACCAGCGCACCTCGGCGTCGCCGGCCTCGTCCTCGAGCCGCTTGTACTCCTCGACGGGATAGTCGGTGTCGCGGCGCGGGTTCTGGATCAGCACGGGGCCGTCGATCCCGTCCAGCAGCCGGATCGGGTCGAAGTCGCGCATGGTCTTCGCGAAACTCTCGTGCGTCTCCTGCGGGACGAGCTCCTTGGCCCAGTACTTCCCCGGCTCGGCCGGCACGACGGCGAGGGCGAGCGCGTCGACGCGGTCGTCGATCGCGGCCAGCGCGCCCGCCGAGAGCGCGCCGTATTCCTGGCCGAAGACGGCAACACGGTCCATGTCGATCTCCTTGCGTCCCTCCAGATAGTCGAGGCCCCGCCGCAGGTCGACGACGTCCTGCCTCACGAGTGACCGGAAGGCATCGGCCGCGTACACCGGGTCCAGGAGGTCGGGGCGCGTGGGCCGTGAGATCGCGAGGTCGATCATGAAGAGGGCGACACCCCGCCGCGCGAGATCGAACGCCTCGCGAAAGTAGAGCCCGCGGCTGGCGAGGTACGGGTGCGCGTAGAGGACGACCGGGTAGCGCTTGTCGCCTCCCTCGGCCCCGGGTGGAAGCACGAGCGTGGCCTGCACGTCGCCTCCGCGGGGGCTCCGGTAGGTCAGGTCCGTCTGGTCGCCGTTCTGGCTCTCGATCTGGACGCGAAGCGGCTTCCCGGTGTCGTAGTCGGCGAGATCGGCGACCCGGGAGGCGGAGTCGTCGCCTCCACAACCGGCCAGCACGAGGGAGATCGCCCCGAGAGACGCGAGCCGTCGGATCACCGGCGCACTCTAGTGCGCGCGGGTAGACGATCCTCGATCGAGGCAGTACTCTCGGGGGCCGTTTTTCCCGAGACCGACGAAAGGGGTCCTACGTGAAGCCACCTGCAGCACGGGCGATACTCGTCGCGGCGCTCGCGATCGCCGTCCTCGCCGCCGCGACCGCGGCGTTCGCCGCCAAGCCCGGGCCGGGCACCTCGACCGGGTCGGGCACCGTGTTCAAGCCGAACCCGGTCG
>DASTWB010000104.1:0-4574 GCA_035758725.1 Gaiellaceae bacterium | reverse complement strand
CAGCTGGGTCCGCTCGCCCGGCCGCCGAAGCGCGTCGTCGCGCGCTCCTGCTGCCGGGGCGCCTACCTCCGCGGTGCGCTGCTCGGTGCCGGAAGCGTGTCCCGGTCCCACCTCGAGCTTCGGACCGGGGAGCTGGCCGGCGCCGAGTTCATCGCCGAGGTCGCGGCCGCCGAGGAGATCGAGCTCGGAGTCAGGGAGCGGGGCGGTCACGCCTACGCGTACGCGAAGGGTGCGGGGGCGATCGGCGAGGTGCTGGCGGCGGCCGGCGCCGCCGGGGCGGTCCTCACCTTCGCCGAGCGGTCGGTGGTCGGCGCGGCGAAGTCCCGGGCGAACCGCCTCGCGAACGCCGATCACGCGAACCTCGTCCGTTCCAGCCGGGCGGCGGGGAAGCAGCTCAAGGCGCTCCGTCGGCTCGAGCGGCGCGGTGGCCTCGCACGGCTGTCCCCCGAGCTACGGGAGCTGGCCGAGTTGCGTCTTGCGCATCCCGCGATCTCGCTCCGGGAGCTGGGCCTGAAGTGCCGCCCACCGGCGACCAAGGCCACGGTCCACCGCCGCCTGCAGAAGCTCATCCGCCTCGCCGAGACCTAGAACGTGGGCGGTGGGGCGCCGAGGCGTCGCTTGCGACGCCGGTAAGAGGCCCCGCCAAGGGCGGCGGGCCGGAGGGGAAGCTCCGAGGACGACCTCCCCCTCCAGTTGAACCGCGCTCCGGACCGTGGCGCCGAACGGGGTCTGAATTCGACGCCGGACGAGCGCAGACCCGCCGTTGAGTCAGTATGACGGATAGGGTCGCGGAGGGGCTAGCGCGTGATGCGCAGCGGCGCGGAGAACGAGCTCTCGCGTGTCGGGTTCATCGCAGCCCTGAACGTCACGCGGAGCGTGTACCGGCCGGGGCGGAAGCGCGTCGTGAAGCGCATGATCCTCGAGCGGTACGCGTCGACCACTCCGGCCTGCCTGAGGACGCGCCTGCCGCGCGCGTTCACGAGGACGGCCTCGACGCGGGCGTCCTCCTCCGCGTTGGCGACGGCCGCGAGAGTGAGCCGGCGGGCCGGAAGCCGGCGCTGCCTCGGCCACTTCACCTTCGCGCCCTCGACGCGGGTCGAGTGACGCCAGGCGCGCATCGAGCCCTGGCAGCGCCCGCCGGTCTCGGCGAGCGTGGACTTGACCGCGTCGAAGGACGGCCTGCGCGATCCGTCGGCGCGCACGAGCCCAGCCTGCCAGCGGTCGAGGTCCGGCTCGTCGCGGAGCAGGAAGAAGAGCACGGAGCCCACCGAGGCGTCGCAGGCGAGGTAGCGAAGCGCCTCGCCGTAGATCCTGGCCTGGGCGCCCTCGTCCGTCGGACGGATGTTCTCCCGCCCGTGGTACGCGCCGGCCGCCGCGGGCTCGACGCCGACCTGCCAGCCCACCTCGTCGAGGCGGAACGCGAGGCCGGCCGAGCTCGTCCCTTCGGGGAAGGTCGGCTGTGCGGTGCCGCGGAAGGCGTCCCAGACGGCCTGCTTGACCCTGCCGAGGTTCGGGATGCCGGCGTTCGGCCAGCGGTAGCCCTTCAGCAGCGGATCGCGATCCTGGTCGGGATACGGGTGGAACGCGAGCTCGTCCATCAGCGGCTGCTTCCGGCCGCTCGCGCGGTAGGCCTTGCCGAGCCCGTTCAGGAATCGCACGGGCGAGGTCGAGACGTTGTCGGCCGCGCCGGGCCTGTCCCCGCCGCGCGGCGAGAGGCCGAGCCCGATCACGCGGATCGACGGATCGACCGCCTTGAGGGCGTCGTAGGACGCGGCGAGCAGCGAGAAGTAGGAGCTCGACGACACGTTCTCGCCCGCCGAGCCGAACTGGGGCTGCCAGAACCGCGGCTGGTTCGGCTCGTTGCCGATGATGAAGTCCTTGACGGTGGGATAGGTCTGCGCCAGCAGCGCAACGTACGCCGCGTACGCGCCGACCGCGCCGGGCGTCTCGGTGATTGCCTTCGCCCGCGTCGGGGCGACGGAGAACACGACCCGCACACCGCGAAGGGTCGCGAAGGGGACGTAGAGATCGAGCAGGGCCTGCTGCTGGATGGTCGTCGGGTTGGCGGCGTCGAAGTTGACCGACACGCGGTTCTCGGTCATCCCGAGCTCGCCGAGGTGGTCGAAGAACCAGGTGGTCTGGTCGGCGTTCGTTCCGAAGTCGTCGGCGACGCCGACGCGGAGGGCTGCCGAGGCGCCGCCCGTGATCGTAAGCGCGGATGCGAGCAGGGCGAGGAGGGCGGCGGCGCGCTGCATGCGTGTCTGCTTCGGCGGGCCGCACGCGCCCGCTCATCCCCCGGCAGGGGGAGAATCGCCTCCGCCGGGGCGGCGGATTAGACTCGGCTGAGAACGAGACAAGGGGGATTCATGGCGAAGCGAGTAGCGATCAACGGATTCGGGCGGATCGGGCGGAACTTCTTGCGCGCCTGCCTCGAGCGGAACCCGGACTTCGAGGTCGTCGCGATCAACGACCTCGCGTCGGACGACGTGCTGGCGCACCTGCTCAAGTACGACTCGACGCACGGCGTGCTCGACGCGGACGTCTCTCACGGCGAAGGCGAACTGATGGTCAACGGCAAGTCGGTCCGGTCGCTCACGGAGCGCGAGCCGGAGGCGCTGCCGTGGGGTGACCTCGGGATCGACGTCGTCGTCGAGGCGACCGGGCTCTTCACCGCGCGGGAGGGCGCGCAGAAGCACCTCGACGCGGGTGCGAAGAAGATCGTCATCTCCGCGCCGGCCACCGACCCGGACGTCACGGTCGTGCTCGGCGTGAACGACGACGCCTACGACCCGGAGCAGCACCACATCGTCTCGAACGCCTCCTGCACCACGAACTGCGTCGCCCCGATGGCGAAGGTTCTGATGGACGCCTTCGGCATCGAGCAGGGCTTCATGACGACGGTCCACGCGTACACGACCGAGCAGCAGCTCCAGGACCAGATCGCGATGACGCGGAAGGGCAAGCCGGATCTGCGCCGGATGCGCGCGGCTCCCCAGAGCATCATCCCGTCGTCCACGGGTGCGGCGAAGGCGACCTCGCTCGTCATCCCGGAGCTCAAGGGGAAGCTCGACGGCATGGCCTTGCGCGTCCCCGTCCCGGACGGAAGCGTGACGGATCTCGTGTGCATCCTCGAGCGCGAGGCGAGCGCCGAGGAGGTCAACGACGCCTTCCGTGGGGCCGCGGAAGGCGCCCTCAGCGACATCGTCGTCTACACCGAGGACCCGATCGTCTCGGCGGACATCGTCGGCCACCCGGCGTCCTGCATCTTCGACGGCCTCTCGACGATGGCGAGCGGTCGCATGGTGAAGGTCATCGGCTGGTACGACAACGAGTGGGGCTACAGCTGCCGTCTCGCCGACGTCGTGGAGAAGGTCTCCGCCTCGGTCGGGGAAGCGGTCGGCACGAGCGCGTAGTTGAGGCTTCCCCGCTCGGTTCGCGACGCGGACGTCGCAGGCAAGCGTGTGCTCGTGCGCGCCGATCTCAACGTGCCGCTCGAGGACGGCCGGGTCGCCGACGACACGCGCATCCGCGCGGCGCTGCCCACGCTCGAGTCGCTCTTCGAGCGTGATGCCGTCGAGGTCGCCGTCTGCTCGCACCTGGGGCGGCCGAAGGCGCCGGACCCGGCGTTCTCGATGGCGCCGGTCGAGGCACGCCTCCGGGAGCTGCTCTCCGACGAGCGGCTGGTCGTGCTCGAGAACACGCGCTTCAACCCCGGCGAGACGAAGAACGACCCCGCGTTCGCGCGGGAGCTCGCCGACGGGCGGGACCTCTTCGTGATGGACGCGTTCGGCTCCGCGCACCGGGCACACGCGTCCACGGTCGGCGTCGCGGAGATCCTGCCCGCCTACGCGGGGCTGCTGCTGGAGCGGGAGCTGGAGATGCTCGGCCGGCTTCTCGGCGACGTCGAGCACCCGTTCGTCCTCATCTCCGGCGGCGCGAAGGTGGAGGACAAGCTCGGCGTGCTGCGGAACCTCGGAGGCCGCGCGGACGAAGTGCTCGTCGGCGGGAAGATGGCCGAGGAGCTCCGCGAGTCGAACCCGCTGCCGTTCGACGTCGTCCTGCCGGTGGACGTCGTGGCGGCGTCGGCGTTCGAGCCGGACGCGGAGACGAGGGTCGTTCCCTACGACGGGCTGCCCGGGGGGTGGCTCGGGCTCGACATCGGCCCGGAGACGCGGCAGCGCTTCGCCGAGCGGATCGGGCAGGCGAAGACGGTGTTCTGGAACGGGCCGATGGGGGTGTTCGAGTGGGAGGCGTTCGCGGAGGGCACGAAGGCGGTGGCGCAGGCTGTCGCTGCGGTCGACGGGCTCACGGTCGTGGGCGGCGCGGATTCCGTACGGGCGCTCCACGAGCTCGGGCTCGCCGAGAGGGTCTCGTGGGTGTCGACCGGCGGCGGCGCGGCCCTCGAGCTCCTCGAGGGCAAGGATCTCCCGGGCGTCGCCGCGATCCCGAGGCGCTGAGGCGCGGCGGGCCGCGGCGGCGCTTCGCGAGGGACAGTCCCACGCACGCGGCTCGGCAGGGCAAGGACTTCGTGCCGAGGGCGTGACGAGTACGGCGCGGCGGCAGCGCGTTCGGCC
>DASTWB010000076.1:0-3357 GCA_035758725.1 Gaiellaceae bacterium | reverse complement strand
AACGGGCTCGGTGGCCGGGTCAAGGGAAGCCTGCGCCAGCTCGTGCGCGACCGCCGCCGCCGACGTCGGCCGGTTGTCCGGGTCGGCGGCGAGGCAGCGGAACACGATGTCCTGGAGCTGGGATGAGCAGCCGGCGATCGGAGGCGGGGGAGCATCCCGCTGCTTGACCGTCAGCTCCTCGAGCGACTCGAACGTGTACGGCGGCCGGCCGGCGAGGAGCTCGTACGTCACCGCCCCGAGCGAGTAGATGTCGGCGGCGGCGGTGACCGGCTCGCCGAGCGCCTGCTCGGGGGCGAGGTACGCGGCCGTGCCGAGGACGGTGCCGGCGAGCGTCAGCTGCGTCGCGTCGAGTGGACGGGCGATCCCGAAGTCGGCGATCTTGAGGGTGTCGTCGCCGCGGACGAGGAGGTTCTGGGGCTTGACGTCGCGGTGGACGAGCCCTGCGGCGTGGGCATGCTCGAGGCCCGCACAGGCCTGGAGGACGAGGTCGACGGCACGGTCGGAGTCGAGCGGGCCCGCCCGCGACATCAGGTCGGCGAGCGTCTCGCCCTCGACGCACTCCATGACGATGTAGGGCACTCCGTCCTCTTCGCCCACGTCGAAGACGGCGACGATGTTCGGGTGGGAGAGCTGTGCGGCCATCCGGGCCTCACGCAGGAAGCGCTCGCGGAAGATCGCGTCGCCGGTGAGCGACTCCGACAGGCGCTTGATCGCGACGCGACGGCCGAGCTGGACGTCCTCGGCAAGCATGACCGTCGCCATGCCGCCTCGACCGAGGACCCGCTCCACCGCGTACCGGCCGCCGACTGTCGGGGCAGTCATCGATCCCCCTCGGGCGTGGTCTTCTTGTCCTTCTTCGCGGCGTGGCCCTTCTTCTTCCCCTTGCCCTTGCCGTCGTCCTTCGGCGGCGGCGCCGACGAGGCAGTGCACTCGGGGATCTGCGCCTCGATCTCGTTGACGACGCCGGAGAGGTCCTCGAGGTAGACGTCGGGCACCTTGCCGCCGTTGATGGCCTCCGTCACCCCGTCACGAAGGCGCGCGGCGGTCTTTCGGGCCGCGCACGAGTCGCCGTCCTCGAGCTGCTGCGCGACCTCGTCGCTCAGCGAGGCGAGCTCGTTCGCGACGGCGCCCTCGATCTTCGGGCCGGCGACCTGGCGTTGTGTCTCGCTGTCGTTCCCCCCGCAGCCGCCGACCGCGACTGCCAGGGCTGCGCTACACGCCGTGAGCCAGACGCTCCGCGAGCGCATCGGGCAACCCCCTCTCCAGGATTTCGGCCTGCGTGCGCGCGACAGGGTAAGCGATGCGGCGGAACCTGGCCTCTCCGGCATCGAGGTCGAGCAGGAGCCATGCAGCCCGCGGATCGCCGTCCCGAGGCTGGCCCACCGAGCCCGGGTTCAGCAGCCACCGGCCGGCGCCGAGCGCTGCCGAGAAGTCGGCCGGCGCCACCCCTCCCTCGATCCTGTCCTCGGCGAGGATCGCCGCGGTCGCGATGTGACTGTGGCCGACCATCACGACCGGTGCCTCGGTCAACGCGAAGGACTCGGCCACGGTCTCGGCGTCGATCACGTACTCCCAGACCGGGTCGCGCGGGCTTCCGTGGAAGAGCTCGAAGCCCTCGACCGTCGCCTTCGGCTCGAGCGTCGCCAGGAACTCGCGCGCCTCGGCCGTCAGCTGCTCGCCCGTCCAGATCGAGGCTGCGGCCGCCTCCGGGTTGAAGTCCTCCACGTCGACACCTGCCGCTCCGAGGGCGACGAGGTCGTGGTTGCCCACCAGGCAGCGGGAGCACCGCTCGCGGACGATCTCGCAGCATTCGTTGGGCCGCGGGCCGTAGCCCACGAGGTCGCCGAGGCACCAGATCTCGTCCGGAGGCTCACGGTCGATCTCGCCGAGCACCGCCTCGAGCGCGTAAAGGTTCGCATGGATGTCCGAGATGACTGCGAGGCGCACGCGGGGATTGTGGGTGATCGGCGCGGCCGCGGCCGGGTGGCTCCTGGCCGCCGCCCTGCTGTGGCGGGCGGAGCTTCCCGGTCTGTCCCCGCCTGACGTCGACCCCGCGGCCGTCTTCTCCCCCGACTACCTCGCGCGCAGCGAGCGGTACCAGCGCGGACTGCGCGTCGTGTGGGTGCTCGCCACGCTCGTCAACCTGGCGGTGCTGTACGCGTGCGTGCGACTTGCGCCGCGCGCGCGAGCCCGTGGCATCGCCGGCGGCGTCGCGCTCGGGGCCGCGACGCTCGTCGCCGTCTGGCTGGGCCGGCTTCCCTTCGTCCTCGCCGCGCACTGGTGGCGGCGCCGGTACGGCGTCTCCGACGCGGACTACTCGACGATCCTCGTCGACCCCTGGCTGGAGCGGATCGGCGGGCTGGCCCTCGCGGCGGCCGCGATCGCGCTGCTGATGCTCCTCGCTCGGAGACTGGGCGATCGCTGGTGGCTCGTCGGCGGCCCGGCCTTCGCCGCCGTCGCGGCCGCTTTCGTCCTCGCGCAGCCGCTCTTCCTCGCGCCGCGCGTCCAGCCGCTTCGCGACCCCGCGCTCGCCGCCGAGATCCGCGAGCTCGCCCGCGAGCAGGGCGTGGGGGAGGTGGACGTGGAGGTGAAGGACGCGAGCCGGCGGACGCGGGCCTTGAACGCCGAGTTCTACGGGATCGGGCCGACGAAGCGGATCCTGATCTGGGACACCGCGCTCGAGCGGCTGACGAGACCGGAGCTGCGCGTGCTCGTCTCCCACGAATTCGGCCACGTGCAGGCACATCACGTCTGGAAGGGCATCGGCTGGCTGTTCCTGTTCGCCGTCCCCGGCGCCTACGTCATCGCCCGGGTCGCGCGGCGCCGCGGAGGCCTCGGCGAGCCGGCCGCGATCCCGCTCGCGCTTCTGACGGTCGCCCTGCTCCAGCTCGCGCTGCTGCCGGCGACGAACGCGATCTCGCGCCGCTACGAACGCGAGGCGGACTGGCTCGCTCTCGAGGAGACCCGCGACCCCCAGGCCTTCGAGGGCCTGACGAAGAAGCTGACCGAGGCGGCGCTCGGCCAGCCGGACCCGCCGGCCTGGGCGCGCCTCGTCCTGGGCACGCACCCGACACCGATGCAGCGGATCGAACTGGCTCGAGCGAGCCCTAGGACTCTTCGCGTGGAGGCGCTTCGGGAAGGTTCTTGATGCCTTCCCGCGTCGACCACTTCGACCACGAGTCCTGCATCGCCTCGAGCAGCTCCTGCATGAAGCGGGCCGAGACGTTCACGCGCGAGACGACGACGCCCGGGATGTCGCCTTCCTCGACCTCGTGGTCGATCCGCGCGAAGGTCAGCGTGAACTCGTAGTCCGAGAAGCTGATGTTCGCGAAGTTCGCGTACACCCCGGCCATGTTC
>DASTWB010000044.1:0-9473 GCA_035758725.1 Gaiellaceae bacterium | reverse complement strand
GCGACTGGGTGCGGCCGCTGAAGAACCGCAGGTGCAGGATCTTCCGCTCCCGCTCGTCGAGCACCTTGAAGCCGGGAGCGAGCACCGCGCGGTCCTCGGAGATCTCGTACTCGTGATCGATCGTCCCGAGCGACTCGAGCGGGTCGAGCTCGCCGTCCTCTTCCGACCCGCCGCCGGTGGAGAGCGACACCGAGCTGTACGCACGGCCGCTCTCCAGCGCCTCCAGCACCTGCTCCTCCTCCACGCCGGCCGCCTTGGCGAGCTCGGGGATCGTCGGGGAGCGTCCGAGCTGGAGGGTCAGCTGCTCGATCAGCTTGGAGACCTGCACGTTCAGCTCCTGCAGCCCGCGGGGCACGCGTACCGCCCAGCCCTTGTCGCGGAAGTGCCGCTTGATCTCGCCGATGATGTTGGGCGTGGCGTACGTGGTGAGCTCGACGCCGCGGTCGAGGTTGAAGCGATCGATCGCCTTGATGAGGCCGATCGCCCCGATCTGGACGAGGTCGTCCAGCTGCTCGCCGCGGTACGCATATCGACGCGCGAGCGAGCGGACGAGCGACATGTAGCGCTCGATCAGCTCCTCGCGGGCGGCGAGGTCGCCGTCCTCGTGGTACCGCCGCAGGAGGACCTTGTCGTCGGCCGCCATGCCTACGAGCCGTTGCCCGGCGTTCGCTTTCGGAACTCGACCCAGGTGCCGTCGTCGCGCTCCTCGAGTGCGTACTCGTCCACGACGGCGTCGAGGAGGCGGCGAAGCGACACACCCTCCCCCGGCCCGCCGTCGATCTCGGAGCGCAGCTGAGCTCCGAACGGCCCCACCTCGGCGGCGAGCCCGCCTTCGACCACCCGGAGCGTCAGCGTCACCTCGCGGGCGCCGTCACGCCGGTCGAGCAGGCCGTCAAGCGCGAGCTCGAGCTCCTCCAGGTGCTCCACGGTCAGGTCGAGACGCGCGGCGACGCCGCCCAGGACGAGGTGGGCCACCCCGTAGTACGGCCGCTCGCGCGGCATCGTCAGCCGGATCTCGTCGCTGCTCATCGGTGGTGCGGCACCTTTCCTCCCCCAAACGGTCGGGGCACGTTAGTGGTCACGCACTTCATTCGCCGGAGGACACGACCCGGCCCGCGCCGACCACGACGTCGCCGTCGTACAGGACGGCCGCCTGACCGGGCGCGACACCATAGGCCGGCTCGTCGAGCAGCGCGGCGAAGCCGCGGGTGCGCGGCTCGACCCGGCCGGCCACGGCCGGCGATCGGTAGCGCAGCTTCACGTGGACGCGGTCGGCCTCCGCGAACAGCCTCCCCTCGGCCCTGACCCGGGTCCTCGCAAGCGACTCACGCGGTCCGACGACGACGGCGTTCCGCCCCGGCTCGGTGCGCAGCGCGTAGAGCGGCGAGCCGGCCGCGACTCCGAGGCCCTTCCGCTGGCCCGGCGTGAAGCGCCAGAAACCGGCATGCGTCCCGAGGACACGGCCGGCCTGGTCCTCGACGACGCCGTCCTCGTCGGGCAGGCCGTGGCGGGCGAGGAACGTGCGGTAGTCGTCGCCCCCGAGAAAGCAGGCCTCCTGGCTCTCGGACCGGCGGGCAGCCGCGAGCCCGGCGCGCCCGGCCTCCGCCCTCGTCTCCTCCTTCGTCTGGTCGCCGAGCGGGAACCAGATCCGGTCGAGCACCCGCGGATCCAGACGGGCGAGCATGTACGACTGGTCCTTGGCGGCGTCGGTTCCTCGAGCCAGAAGGAGGCGTCCCCGGTGCTCGACCGTTCGCGCGTAGTGCCCGGTGGCGAGCCGCGCCGCCCCGGCCTGGCGCGCGAACTGGAGCAGCCGGCCGAAGCGGAAGAACCCGTTGCACCGGATGCAGGGATTCGGCGTCTCTCCCCGCCGGTAGCCGCGTACGAACGGCTCGACGATCGCGCGGAGGAACTCCTTGCGCGCGTCGATCGTCACGTGCGGGATGCCGAGCCGGTGGCAGGTCTCGCGCGCCGCGATCACGGCCTCCGGGGAGCAGCACGCCCGGTCGACGTCCGGGCCCTCCGGGTCGATCCACAGTCGCAGGGTCACGCCGACCGCCTTCGGCCCGGCGCGGAGGAGCGCCACGGCGCTGTCGACGCCTCCGCTCATGGCCACCGCGACCCGGTCCGGGTCGCGACGTGCGCGGAAGATCGGCCCGATCGCGCTTGCCAGCGCGTCCACGGTCAGCTCGTCGCCGCCGACCGCAGCGGCGTCGAGGAGCGTCAGGCCCTCGAGCGGCCGGTCGAGGCCCTCCGCGTCGGCGCCGACGATCCGGTCGCCGTCCACGGAGAGACGGACGAGCCTCCACTCGCCGTCCCGTGAGGCATCGCCGACGACCTCGATCACCGGTCCACGGTAGCTGAGGAAAAGGGAGGGCCCGCCACGGCGGGCCCTTCGAGAGAAGTGCCCCACCCTGCCGATGCCTTCACGCTCTGCGAACCTGGACTAGCCAGGTGGGTGCCGAGCCGATCCGGCTTCTGAGGGCCGGAGCGGACCCGAGCTCCCTTCGCGTGTGTGTTGGTTCACGTTATTGCGCGAAGCCACGCACAGGGTCGAGCGATCTCACTGTAGCCCGGATCGGGCGCGTCAGGTGCGACGGGCGAAACGCCAGCGGATCGTCGCCTTTCCGCCGATCCCGAGCTCCGTGGCGAGCGCGTCGGTGAGGCCGAACTGCACGCCGCGGGGCGTTGCGCCGCGAGCGACCACCTGCGTCAGGACCTCCTTGCCGCCGCGGCCGATATAGACCTTGGCGCCGCACGGCAGCACCGGGTGCGCGAAGCCCATCGTCGAGCGTTCGACGATGTGCCCGCATGAGGTCGGACGCCCGTAGAAGCGGGCGGGCTCCCGTCCCGCGCCCGCCGAGTACCACCCGCCGCCCGGCGGCGCCACGGCCTCGGGGAGGTTCTTCGACTCCCCGGAGCCGGCGAGCCGATCGGCGAGGCCGAGGGCCAGCATCCCGCCGAGGAGCGTGACCGCCGCGAGCAGGACGGCGCGCTGGGCGAACGCCGGGCTCACCGCGCGGCCGCCGCCTCCGGCGCGCCGACGGCCGCCAGGAGGCCGCCGAACGACTCACGCACGAGGTCGTCGAACTCGACCGGCAACAGGCCGTCGGCCTCGGCGAACTCGCGCAGCGAGAGGATGAGTGCACCCCACTCCTCCTGCCGCCGGTCCCCGGCGTTCTCCCGGACGAGCCGCTCGAGGTCCCAGAGGCTCCACTCGCGCGGCGGGCCGCCGTAGGCCCGTTCGGGCACCGCCTCGACTTCGGGCTCGGGCTCGGGCTCGGGCTCCGGCTCGAGCGCCGGTTGCGGCTCGGCCTCCGGCTGCCTCTCCGCGACCGGCTCCGGGACGGGCGGCGGGCTCGTCGCGAGGATCGCCCGGGCGCTCCGCTCGCTGACCGCGAGCTCCGGCTCGGACGCCGCGCCCACCGGTTCGGGCTCGACCTCGACGCGCTCGACGTGCTGCGGCGTCTCGGGCTTCGGCTCCGTTGCCTCGGCTGTCCTTGCCGCCTCCCGGGCAAAGGCCCGCTCGACGAGCGCCACGAGCACCGCCGCAACGGCTGTGAGCGCGATGATCACGAGCGGCTCGAGACTCGCAAGGGCCGCGCCGACCGCGACGAGGACGACGAACGCCGTCTCGAGCGCAAACCGGACCGGGGCCGACGGCATCCGGCGCACCCGTCTAGCCTCCCTCCGCCTCGCGGCGCCCTTCGACCGCAGCGGCGACCGGCTTCGGGTCGGTGACCTCGTCCGGCTCCGCGTCCGGCTCCTCGACGACCGTGCGCTCACGGCGCAGCGCCGGGAAGCGCGGCCCCTCCGCCCAGACGGCCAGCTCGAAGAGGCAGACGAGCAGCCAGGCAGCTGCCATCACGACGACGATCGCGGTCGCGCTGAGCTCCGCCACCCCCGCCGCGATCGCAACCACGATCAGGAAGCCGGCTTCGAGCGCGAACCGCGGCCAAACTCCACCCTGCACAGAGGAGAAAGGCTACTGCTGCTCGGGGCTCGTCTCGCTGCGGTCCTGCCCGGCCGGGTCGGTGGCGGGCTCCGGCTCCGGCTCCGGCGCGGTCGCGACCGGGGCCGGCCGCTCGGGCAGCTCGGCCGGCGCGGCCTGCTGCGTGTCCTGCTGCGCCGCCCGGACGATCGCCTCGGAAACGCCGGAGATCGCGTCGTCGCCGAGCCCGGCGGCCGAGAGCAGCTGCTCGGCACCCTGCTGGGCGCGGACCATGATCGCGTTCGCCTGCGCACGGGCCCACTCGAGCGTCTGCTCGACCTCGGCGCGGGCCGAGTTCGTGAGCTCCGTCGCCTGGTGACGGGATTGCTCGAGGAGCTTCGCGCCGCGCGCCTCCGCCTCGCGCAGCTCCTGGGTGGCCTGGCGATTCGCGTCCGCGAGCAGCTGACGCGCCTCGTTCCGGGCCGCGTTCACGATCTCGGCCCGCTGCCGCTCGCTCTCCTGCCGATAGCGCTCGATCTCGGTCTCCCGCCGCGAGAGCTCCGACTGCCGGCGCCGTACCTCCTGTTCGGTCTTCCCGAACTGTGTGGCGGACGCCCTCTGTGCATCACGCTCGAGCACGTCGGCGAACGCAGACGCCTCACGGATGAGATGCAGCGCATCCATGCGAACCGCGTGGCCCGTCGGCTCGACGCTCGACCCCTGGCCGGCCGCCTGCAGCACGCGCAGCTGCGACTGGAGCTGAACCACGTGCCGCCGGAATGCTTCGAACGCGTCACGGACGCGGTCCGGGTCGTAGCCACGCTCGGCGACTGGAAGGTCGTCTACGCGCGGAAGCGCGGCGATCGCGGGCTGAGCTGCGCGCTCTTCAGAGGCCATGCTGTTCCTTTCGGGAGGCGGCCGGAGTTGCCTGCAGTATGCCGACTCAATCGGCGGATCGGACGTCGCGCCTTAATTCGAGCCCCAACTCGCCGAGCTGCTCGTCCGGGACGTCCGAGGGCGCGCCGCTCATCGGATCGGCGCCCGCCTGGTTCTTCGGAAAGGCGATCGTGTCGCGGATCACCGGCTCGTCGAGCAGGGCCATCGTCAGCCTGTCGATGCCGGAGGCGATGCCCCCGTGCGGCGGAGCCCCCATCGCGAGCGCGTCGAGCAGGAAGCCGAACTTCGAGCGCTGCTCCTCCGGCGAGATCCCGAGGAAGTCGAACAGCCGAGCCTGCAGCTCCGGCTCGTGGATCCGGATCGAGCCGCCGGCGAGCTCGATGCCGTTGCCGACCAGGTCGTAGGCGACGGCGCTCGCGGCGCCCGGATCGGTCTCGAGCAGCGGCAGGCTTTCGTCCGTCGGCCGCGTGAAGGGGTGATGCTGCGCCGTCCAGCGGCCCTCGTCCTCGTTCCACTCCAGCAAGGGCATCGGGGTGATCCAGAGGAACTCCCAGGCCTCGCGATCGATGAGCTCGAGCTCCCGGCCGAGGTGGAGCCGCAGCAGCCCGAGCACCTTGCTCGCCAGCTTCGGCGCGTCCGCCACGAACAGCGCGGTCGTGCCCGGCTCGCGAAAGGCCTCGAGCTCCGGCTCGGAGAGGAACTTCGCGATCGGCGAAGCCACCTCGCCGTCTTGACGGAAGACGATGTACGCGAGGCCCTTGGCGCCCCACGGCTTCGCCATGTCCTCGAGCTTCTGGACCTCCGCGCGGGAGAGCTCGCGCGGCACGCGGAGGTACCGAACCGCCTCGGCATTCGCGAAGACGCCGAACTCGGAGCCTCGCGTGAGCTCAGTCGCGTCCTGGATCTCCAGCCCGAAGCGGAGGTCCGGCTTGTCCGAGCCGTAGCGGAGCTCGGCCTCCTGCCACGACATGCGCGGGAAGGGCGTCTCGAGCTCGACGCCGAGCGTCTCGCGCCAGATCCGCGGGACGATCCGCTCCATCAGCTCGAAGATGTACTCCTGGTCCGGGAAGGCCAGCTCGACGTCCAGCTGCGTGAGCTCCTGGAGCCGGTCGGCCCGCAGGTCCTCGTCCCGGAAGCAGCGGGCGATCTGGTAGTAGCGCTCGAACCCCGAGATCACGAGCAGCTGCTTGTAGATCTGCGGGGACTGCGGCAGGGCGAAGAACTTCCCGCGCTGGAGCCGGGTCGGCACGAGGAAGTCCCGGGCGCCCTCCGGCGTGGGCTTGGCCATGATCGGCGTCTCGATGTCCACAAACCCGTCCCGCTCCATCTCCTCGCGGATGATCGAGACGAGCCGCGCGCGGGTGCGGACGTTCCGCTGGAGGCGGTCGCGCCTGAGGTCCAGCCAGCGGTAGCGGTAGCGAAGCGTCTCGTCGACGTTCTCCTCGTCGAGCTGGAAGGGCAGCGGCGTGGAGCGCGAGACGATCGTCAGCTCGTCCACCTGGAGCTCGACCTCTCCGGTCGGCAGGCTCGGATTGACGGCCTCGGGCGCCCGCGCGGCCACTTCGCCGGTCGCCTGGAGGACGAACTCGTTGCGGATCTCGTGCGCGGTCCTGGCCGCCTCGGGGCTGCGTTCCGGGTTGATCACGAGCTGCGCGACGCCGGTCTGGTCGCGCAGGTCGACGAAGACCAGCCCGCCGTGGTCGCGACGGCGCGCCGTCCAGCCGGCGAGGGTGAGCGTCTTGCCGACGTCGTCCTTCCGGAGCTCGCCCGCGGGCGCGTCGCGCCAGCTCACCGGCCGAGCTCCTCGACGATCGCCTCCACGTCGGGCGTCTGGCCCGGCTCGACCACCACGGCCTTTCGGGCGTCGAGCCGGCCCGCCTGGGTGCGCTGCCCCTTGACGGAGCGTCCTGCGTAGTCCATGTCGGCGCTGAGCCCGCGGCGGCGCAGCTCGGCGATCGCCGCTGCGATCGCCTTCCGGTCCGCGTCTTCCTCGGCGATGAAGAAGACGTCGACGGCCTCCGGCTCCACAGCGCCCTCGGGCAGCGACAGAAGGAGACGCTCGATCCCGGCGCCGAAGCCGATTCCCGGCGTCGGGGGCCCGCCGATCGCCTCGATCAGACCGTCGTACCGACCCCCGCCGCAGATCGTGTCCTGCGCGCCGATCGCCTCGTCCTTGAACTCGAAGGTCGTGCGCGTGTAGTAGTCGAGACCGCGAACGAGCGCCGGCTGGAGCGCATAGCGCACGCCGACGGCGTCGAGGAACGCCCGCACCTGCGTGAAGTGCTCACGGCACTCGTCGCAGAGATTCTCGCCGATCGTGGGCGCCTCCGCGAGCAGCTGCTGGACGCGCTCGCTCTTCACGTCGAACACGCGCAGCGGCGAGGTGCGGCGCTTCGCGCGCGCGTCGTCGTCGAGCCCTGCCTCGTGCTCGTCGAGCCAGCTCTCGAGCTTCTGCAGGTACGCCGGCCGGCAGTTCGGGTCGCCGATCGAGTTGAGGTAGAGGACGTAGTCGGTGACGCCGAGCCGGCGAAGCAGCTCGTCGTAGAACTGGATCAGCTCGCCATCGACGGCGGGGTCGTCGGATCCGATCGCCTCCACGGACAGCTGCCAGTGCTCGCGGAACCGGCCCTTCTGCGGCCGGTCGTACCGCCACATCGGGCCGATCGTGTAGAGCTTCACCGGCTGCGGCTCCCTGTGCATCCCGTACTGGAGGTAGGCGCGACAGATCGGTGCAGTCGCCTCCGGGCGGAGCGTGAGCGAGCGGCCGCCGCGGTCCTCGAACGTATACATCTCCTTCTGCACGACGTCGGACCCCTGGCCGGAGGTGCGGACGAAGAGGTCGGTGTCCTCGAATCCCGGCGTCACGATCCTGCGATAGCCGTAGAGCGCGCAGAGGCGCTCCGCCTCCCCGAGCACCCGCTGCCAGAGCGGCTGGTCGGACGGCAGGATGTCGTGGGTCCCGCGCGGCGCTTCGAACTTCACGACGCTCGCAGCTCGGCGAGGAACGGGTTCCCCGCACGCTCGGCGCCGAGCGTCGTCGGCGGACCGTGGCCGGGATAGACGACCGTGTCGGGCGGGAAGCGGTCGAACAGGGCTCGGATCGACTCGACCAGCGTGTCCCAGTCCGCGAACGGAAGGTCGGTGCGGCCGACGCCCCCGGCGAAGAGCACGTCACCCGAGAAGAGCACGCCGTCGGCTGCGAAGGCGATGTGGCCGGGAGAGTGGCCGGGCACGTCGACGACCTCGAACGTCAGCCCCGCGAGGTCGACCGTGTCGCCGCCCTCGAGCCGGACGTCGGGCCGATACGGCCGGATCTGCTGGCCGGGGTAGAACGCGGCCGGGTCTTCGAGCACGGGCGCCTCGCGGTCGGCCATGTAGACCGGTGCGCGGGTGGCCTCGGCAAGCGCGGCGATCCCGCCCAGGTGATCCCAGTGGCAGTGGGTGACGAGGATGCCGGCGACGGGGAAGTCGGGCGACGCGACCTCGAAGCCGGGGTCGACCACGACCGCTTCGGCCGCGCCCGGATCGGCCCGCACGACGTAGCAGTTCGTCTGCGTCGGACCGAGCGCGTACGTATCGACTGCCGGAGCCATCGGGCGAGTCTAACCGCGGGTCTGCGGATACTCGGAGCCGGGTAGGATCGCCGCCGTGCAGAGCTGGAACCTCGCCGAGCTGGAGACGCCGGACGGGAGTCGCAGCCCCATCGTCCTCCACTCGACGGAGGACGCGAGAGCGGTCCTCATCGGGCTCGATCCGGGCCAGGAGCTCGGCGACCACCAGGTGCACGAGAACGCGTACGTGCTCGTGGTCACCGGGACGGTCGAGGTCTCGTCCGGCGCCGAGGCGGTCGAGGCCGGGCCCGGAACGTTCGTCCGCTTCGAGGCGACCGAGCGGCACAGGATCGCGAGCCGCGAGGGCGCCCGGATCCTGCTGTTCCTCGCGCCGTGGCCAGGGCCGGGCCACTACCGCGGGAGCGGGTCGAGCGGCTAGCCCAACCCGGCGCGTTTCCGGTACAGGCGGTACATCAACGCGTCCATCGCGTAGCTGAAGGGCAGGAAGAAGGCGAGCAGGAACGCCGTGTTGATGAGCCGCTGCGCGATCGTCAGGTCGCTGCTGAACAGCGTGACGGTGAGGAACATCAGCGGGGCGAAGAGCAGACCGCGCTTCGCAACCCGCTGCCAGGAGGGCGGCTGCACCTCGCGCATCCCCGATTGGGCCTTCTTCCGCGGCTCCTGTGTCGTGCGCTTGCCGTTGCGCGAGGCCGCAAGCTCCTCTTCGGGCGCGTCGATCTCGTTCCCGGAGTCGTCGACGTACACGTACTCCCACTCGTGGCGGCGGTCCTTCGCGCGCCGCCGGCGCTGCTTCCTGCTCGGCATGGAACTAGCCTAGCGCCGCCAGGCCACGCGACCGTCCTGCACGACGGCCTCGATCTGGTCGCCGCCGAGGTGGTAGGCGAGGTACCTCCAGTCGGGTGCGCCGACGAGGAGCAGGTCGGCGTCGAACCCCGGCGCGAGGCGCCCTTTTCGGTCGGCGCGACCGAGGACGTGGGCGGCGTTCACCGTGCACGCGGCCAGCGCCTCGGCCGGCGAGAGCTTCAACTGCGTGCACGCGAGCGAGCAGACGATCGGCAGGCTCTCGCAGAACGCGC
>DASTWB010000251.1:0-2969 GCA_035758725.1 Gaiellaceae bacterium | reverse complement strand
CCGTCATCACGGCGGCGCCCGGCCAGCGGCCGGCGAGGCGCGCGGCGGCCTCGTCGAGCTCCGTCGTCTTCGTCGCGACGATCGCGAGGTCGGCGTTCGGCAGCTCGGCCGGGTCGGTCGCGGCGTCCACCTCCGCGATGAACTCGTGTCGGCCGGAGACATGCAGCCCGTGCCGCCGCAGCGCCTCCGCGTGCTCCTCGCGGCGGCAGAGCACCGACACCTGGGCGACGCGGGCGAGGTGCGCCGCGTAGAGGCTGCCGATGACGCCTCCGCCGACTATGCAGACACGCTGGATAGCGCCTCCACCCCGCGCCGCGCGAGGTCCCGCGGGTCCTGGTTCCACAACGAGTCGGGGAGCTCGGGGTCCGAGAAGATCTCGAGGTCGTAGAGGCCGTTCCAGCGGAGCGCCTCGAGGATCGGCCTGAAGTCGATCACACCGTCGCCGGGAAGCACGCGATCATTGGTGTTTCGCGTGGGGTCGCGCCAGTCCGCGAGGTGGACGCCGACGATCCGGTCCCGGTGGCGCTCGATCTGCTCGGCCGGTTGATTCCAGAGGTGCCAGGCGTCGTACATCAGTCCGACGTCGGGACGACCGGCCTCGTCGAGCAGCACCGCGGCCTCGTCGAGCGATGTCGGGATCGTCCAGAAGTCGGCGAACCGGGACTGGATCGGCTCGAGGGCGACCTTGACGCCCGCTTCGGCGCCGGCGTCGGCGATCGCACGGATCCCGTCGAGGACGGTCTGGCGGTCCTCACCGGGCCCCGTCAGGAAGAGCACGGCGTCCGGCTCGAACGCCGCGAGCCGCCGGATACCGGCCCGGATCGCCTCGATCCGCTCGGCGGGATCCTCGGGCCCCTCCATCAGGGGCAACGGCAAGATCGACGGTACCGCCGGAACGGCGACGGCGGCCTCGAGCCCGCTCGCGCGAAAGCGCTCGAGCGAGTCGTCCGCGAGCTTCAGCTCCCAGATGCCGATCCCGTGAGCGCCGGCCGCGGCGTACGCGTCGAGGTCCTCGGCGAAGGACTGGCCGACGGTCGTGATCTCCGAGATCGAGAAGCGAGGCATCAGCGACGGACGAGGCTGCGCGTCCGCGACACGAGCGACGGACGGAGCAGTTGCTGAGCGACGAGCGCGCCGGAGCCGCCGCCGAGTCCCGGGCCCGGATGCGTGCTGGCGCCGACGTGCCAGACGCCCGCGACCGGAGTCCGGTGGCCCGGCTGCGAGGCCAAGGGTCGCCAGAGGAAGTTCTGGTCGAGCGCGAGCGAGCCGCCGTAGGGGTCACCGTGGTGCAGGTTGATGTTCGCGGCCTGGAGATCGGCGGGAGAGAGCGCCGTGCGGCCGAGGATCGACGATTCGAGGTTGGGGATGTGCCGCGCGAGCCGCGCCTGGATCCGGTCGGCGTAGCGCTCGCGGAGATCGTCGGTCCACTCACCTCCGCCCACGTCGAGCTCGCCGGCCGCATCGCCTTTGATGCGCCACGGGAGCTCCTGGAGCTGGATCCAGAGGATCCCCTTGCCCTCCGGGGCCCGCGATTCGTCCATCGTCAGCGGCTGTCCGACGACGACGGTCGCCTCGGCCGGAAGCAGGCCACGCTCGGCCTCGTTGACCGCGCGCGAGACGCCGTCGAGCCCGGGGGTGAGGTGCACGATCGCCGTCCGGCCCAGCCGCTCGTCGCCGTCCCAGCGAGGAGGCTCGGAGAGCGCAAGGTGGATCTGCATCTCCGACCGCCCGTAGCGGAAGCCCTTCGCCGCGTCCGCGAAGCCTTCGAGCAGCTCGCCGTAGAGCTGGGTCGGCGTCACGTTGCAGATGACTGCCTCCGACGCGGAGATCGCCTCACCCTCCGCCGTTCGGACGCCTCCGGCGAAGACGCGCTCGACGTGGACACCCGTCTCGCACGTGCCGCCGTGTGCCCGAATGAGGCCGACGAGCGCATCGGCCAGCCTCTGGCCGCCGCCGCGCGGGATCGGCATCCCACCCTCCTGCACGGCGACCGCGATCACCTGCGCCATGTAGCCGGACGCCGCCGCGTCCGGGCCGAGACCGGTGTGGAGCACCCACGGCGCGAGCAGGCCGTGGGCCCGCTCCGACGAGAAGGTCGTCTCGAGCCAGTCCCGCGCGGAGACGAGCAGGCGACCGGCGAACTCGGCTGCGCCCCGCGGCCCGAGCCTGCGCACCGCCGTGAGACCGAGCCCGGCGCCCTGCCGCGACCAGAGCTCGGTGCCGAGGATCCCGAAGGCGAGGTCTGCCTTCGGGAAGAACTCGCCGAGCATCGCACGCCAGGCGTCGCCGTCACCGGGGTGGTGCCGGTCGAGCTCGGCGGCATTCTCGTCCGCCGTCCGCAGGAGGAAGGCGCTCTCGCCGTCGGGATAGAGCGTCGCGGTCGGGAGATCGGTATTCACGTACTCGAGGCCGTGGCCGGCGAGCTCGTCCCCGACCTCCGGGTGGACGGGGCCGCCGACCCAGAGCGGGTGCCAGGCGCTGAACACGTCGTGCTTGAACCCCGGCACCGTGATCTCGTCCGTCCTGATCGCGCCGCCGAACCAGTCGTTCCGCTCGAGCACGCAGACGCTCCGGCCGGCGCGCGCCAGGAGCGCCGCGCAGGCGAGGCCGTTGACGCCGCTGCCGACGACGACGTCGTCGTACGTCCGGCTCAGGAGACCACCGCCGTGCACTCGATCTCGATCAGGCAGCCTGGGACGGCGAGGCCGGTGATGCCGACGATCGTCTGGGCCGGGTGCTCGGCACCGCCCGTGACCTCGTCGATCGCATTCGTGATCGTCTCGTACTCGGTCGGCTGGGTCGTGTAGATCGTCCGCCGGACGATGTCGTCCCAGCCGACGCCGGCGGCGTCCATCGCGGTCTTCAGGTTCCGCATCGCCGCGGCCGTCTGGCCGTGCAGGTCCTCCGCGGCGAGCGAGAAGTCCATGCCGATCCCGAGCTGGCCGGCGAAGTGGACGGCCTTCTCGCCG
>DASTWB010000209.1:0-2707 GCA_035758725.1 Gaiellaceae bacterium | reverse complement strand
GTCGCCTGGCTCTTCTTGACCGGCCCGAGGGCCTGGATGATGTGCCAGCCGTACTGCGTCTTCGTCGGCTTCGAGATGCCGTTGTCGCCGATCGAGAACGCGACCTGCTCGAACTCGGGGACCAGCTGGCCCTTCGTCGCGGTCATGCGGCCGCCCTGGTTCTTCGAGGCGGGATCCTGGGAGTACTTCTTGGCGATCGCCTTCCAGTCGCCGCCGGCCTTCAGCTGGCCGTACAGGCGGTCGGCCACCGCCTTCTCCTTGACGAGCACGTGGCGGACGCTCCGCGTCTCCGGCGTGCCGTACTGCGCCTTGTTCTTGTCGTAGTACTTCTTGACCTCGTCGTCGTTGACCTTCACGTCCTTGGTCACCTTGTTGAAGATCGCTTCCTGGACGAGGTTCGCGCGGATGATGTCGCGCGCCTGCTCCGGGCTCAGGCCCTGGGCCTTCAGCTCCGCGTCGAACTTCTTCTTGTCGCCCTGGTGCCGCTCCTTGATGTACTGGTCGATCCGCTTGTCGACGGCCTCGTCGCTGACGTCGATGTCGAGATCCGCGGCCTTGACCTCGAACTGGGTGCGCTGGACGAGGAAGCGCATCGCCTGGTCGCGGAGCTGGACGTACTCGGGCGTCCCGACCTTCGGGAACTCCCGCTTCTGCGCGTCGTAGCTCTTCTTCGCGTACGCGATCAGGTCGTCGAACTCGGACTTCGGGATCGCCTGGTCGCCGACGACCGCGACCGAGTTGGCGGGCACCGACTCGGAGCCGCCGTCGCCGCCGCCGCAGGCCACCGCGAACACGGCGAGCCCGAGGGCGAGAAACACTGTCGAGAAGACCCGTCTCATGAAAAAGCGCCCGCTTACGCTGCGCGACGCGTTTCGAGAATAGCATCGACCAAACGCACCGCCCCCGCAAAAACATCGTCCCTTAACGAGACCTCGCTGCGGGCGGTCGTGTAGATCGCGGTATCGATGCGGCTCCGCAGTTCGCGCAGCTCTCCGGAGCCCAGCACGAGCGGCCCGACGGTCGCCCGGCCGCCCCTGAAGACGAGGTAGTCCGCGCCCAGCTTGGCCACCTTGATGCGCACTTCCTGGATTGCGAAGAGGTGCTCGACGGGCTCGGGAAGGGGCCCGAAGCGGTCGATCGTGGCCGCCTCGAGCTCCCGCAGCTCGTCCTCCGTCTCGGAAAGCGCGAGACGGCGGTGCAGGTCGATCCTCATTGCCTCCGAGTCCACGTACGTCTTCGGGACGTAGGCGTCGACGCGTGCGTCCACCCGCACCGGGCGCGCGGTCGGGCGGCGCTCGCCCGAGAGCTCTGCCACGGCCTCGCCGAGGAGCTCGACGTAGAGCTCGAATCCGAGCGCGGCGACGTGTCCGGACTGCTCCGCGCCGAGGAGGTCGCCGGCGCCGCGGATCTCGAGGTCGCGCATCGCGATCGCGAACCCGGCGCCGAGCTCCGTGTGGTCGGCGAGCGTCGCGAGCCGGGCCCGCGCTTCCGCCGTCAGCTCTGACGCCTCCGGGTAGAAGAGGTACGCGTGGGCCAGCTGGTCGGAGCGGCCCACCCGCCCGCGGATCTGGTAGAGCTGCGCGAGGCCGAGTGCATCGGCCCGCTCGACGATAAGCGTGTTCGCCTGCGGGATGTCGAGCCCGGACTCGATGATCGTCGTCGACACGAGGACGTCGGCGTCGCCGCGCAGGAACGAGAGCATCCGGTCCTCGAGCTCCTTCTCGCGCATCTGGCCGTGGGCGACGATCACGCGCAGGTCCGGCGCGAGCGCACCGAGCCACGCCGCCCGCTCGTCGATCGTCTCCACGCGGTTGTGGAGGAAGAACCCCTGGCCGCCCCGTGCGACCTCGCGCTGCAGCGACTGCTTGATGAGCTCCTCGTCGAACTCGCCGACGTGCGTTCGGATCGGACGGCGGCCCTCGGGCGGCGTCTCGATGATCGAGATGTCGCGCAGGCCCGAGAGCGACATGTGCAGCGTCCTCGGGATGGGCGTCGCCGTGAGCGCGAGGACGTCCACCTCGAGGCGGAGCTGTCGCAGCAGCTCCTTCTGCGCGACGCCGAACCGCTGCTCCTCGTCGACGATCACGAGCCCGAGGTCTTTCGGGATCACGTCGCGGGAGAGCACGCGGTGCGTCCCGATCAGCACGTCGACCTTCCCGGACGCGAAGTCCGCGAGCACCTGCTTCGTCTCCTTCGCGCTCCGGAAGCGCGAGACCATCTCGACGGTCAGCGGGAAGTCGCGGAAGCGCTCGCGAAACGTGTTCCAGTGCTGCTGGGCAAGGACGGTCGTCGGGACGAGCATCAGGGTCTGCTTCCCGTTCAGCGCGACCGCGAAGGCTGCGCGGACGGCCACCTCGGTCTTCCCGAAGCCGACGTCGCCGCAGACGAGCCGGTCCATCGGCTGCGGCGCCTCGAGATCCTCCTTGACCGCCTCGATCGCGGCGCGCTGGTCGTCGGTCTCCTGGTACGCGAAGCTCGCCTCGAGCTGGTCGAGGTACTCGTGACGTAGGTCGTACGCGACCCCGGCGGCCTGCTGCCGCTGCGCGTAGAGGCGGAGGAGCTCGCCCGCGAGCTCGCGGATCCCCTCGCGCGCGCGGCTCTTGAGGAGCTGCCACGCCTTGCCCCCGAGCTTCGACAGCGCGGGCGCGGCGCCGTCGGCGCCGATGTACCGCGAGACCTTCCCGAGCTGCTCGTGCGGGACGTACAG
>DASTWB010000177.1:0-2616 GCA_035758725.1 Gaiellaceae bacterium | reverse complement strand
CTGGCCGTTCGAGAGCCCCGAGGCGAGGGCCTCGGCGCGCTCGGCGGAGGCGAGCATGCCCTCGGCGTCGGCGACGCCGAGCCGAGCGCTGCAGGCCTCGGTGCAGATCTCGACGGCGAGCGCGCGGTCGATGTCCTCGAGGAGCCGGGACGCCTCGACGAGGACGGCCGCAGCCTCCTTGGGACGGCCCTCGAGGTATTCGATTCGACCCTGGAGCCGGAGCGCCGCCGCCCGGAGGCGCGGGTCCGGGTTGGCGAGCGGCTCGGCGAGAAACCTCAGCGCGTCGTCCGGCCGGCCGGCGCTGAGCGCCGCGTCCGCGGCCGCATAGAGGCGACGGGGCCGCGCGTCCTCGTCGGCCGTGAGCGCCGCGGACCGTTCCAGGGCCGCGGCGGCCGCCGCGTAGCTGGAGCGCTGCTGCGCCTGCTTCGCTGCGACCTCGAGTGCCTTCGCCGCCTCCTCGTCGACACCGATCGCGGCTCCTGCGAGATGCCACGCGAAGCGCTCGGGATCGTCCCTGTCGCGGAGGGCCTCGGCGAGGGCGCGGTGCGCCTCCCGACGCCCGGACGGTGCCGCGCCGTGGAAGACCGCGGAGCGAACCAGCGGATGGCGGAACCGGATGCGCCCCTCGGCGAGTGACAGCAGGGCCGCGTCCTCGGCCGGCTCGAGCGCGTCCCGCCCGATCCCGAGCGACTCCAGCGCCGCCACGATCGTCTCCGTCTCGTCCGACAGCGACACGGCGGCGATCACGAGCGCGCGCTGGGAGTCCTCGGGGAGCCGCTCGGCACGCCAGGCGAACGCCCGCTCGAGCGTCGGCCCGGCCGGCACCGGATCCGGGAGCTCCTCCCGCCCGGCGAGCTGGTCGGCCGAGAGGAGGTCTCCGAGCTCGACGAGGGCGAGTGGGTTGCCCTCGGTGGCCGCGCAGAGGTGCTCGGCGACCTCCGGCGCGACCGGCCGCCTCGCCTCGCCGGCGAGGATGACCGCGCACTGCTCAGGATCGAGGGTCGTGAGCGTGAGCTGGTCGAGCGCGGGCGCGCGAAACGTCCGCTCGCCGCCCTCGCGGACGGCGAGCAGGATCGCGACCGAGTCGGCGACGAGCCTCTTGGCCGCGAAGAGCAGCGCGTCGTCGGTCGCGAGATCCAGCCAGTGCGCGTCGTCGACGAGGATCACGAGCGGGTTCGCCTCCGCGGCCGCGGCGATCAGGCTCAGCGTCGCCGCGCAGATCGTGAACCGCTCGTACGGCTTCGGCTCGCCCAGCCCCAGCGCGCTCCGGAGCGCCTCCGCCTGCTGCGGCGGGATCTCCGGCAGGTGCTCGAACAGCGGCCTCAAGAGCTCCAGCAGGCCGGAGAACTGGAGCTCGAACTCGTACTCGACACCGAGGGCGCGGACGACGGTCATTCCCTCCGCATGCTCGGCGGCGTAATCGAGGAGCGCGGTCTTGCCCATTCCGGCCTCACCGCGAAGCACGAGCGCGCCGCTGCGCCCTCGGCGGGCGCGATCGAGCAGTTCGTCGATCCGCACGCAGTCGGGCTCCCGACCGACGAGCACGGCTTCACGGTAGACCCTGGCGCCCTCCACGCCAAGGATTAGGGGTTGCCCGGAAGCGATTCTGCGAGGAGGGCGGCACGATCACAGGCATGGGCCTGCTCACCTACTCGCTCGCGTTTCGCGGCGAGGCGACGCCCGACGGCGACGGCCTCGTCGTCCGCGCGAGCGCTCCTTCCTGCACCCTCGAGACGCGGGTCGCGAAGGACGGCGTCAGCTCGCGTCAACTCTTCGACGAGGGCGTCGAGGAGGCGATTCTCGAGGCGCTGCTTGCGTTCCGGAACGACGGCTCGTTCACGGCGAGCACGACGATCGACTTCGGCCACGGTCACCGGCTCTTCATCGAGACGCTCGACGAGGGACGGCTCGACGGCTCGGCGGACGAGAATCTCCGCCACGGCACGGCCGTCTTTCGCGTCAGCGGCGGAACCGGTCAGTTCAGGGGAGCTACGGGTCAGGTGACGTCGAACTTCGTGCTCAGCGACACCGGAGAGCTCACGGACAACCAGCTCGGAATGGTGTTCCTCCGCCCCGAGGTGCTCGCGCGGGGGTCGTGAAGCGCCCCGACCGCGGGACTACTTGTGGTGGCCGCGTCCGCGGCCCTTCCCGCCGCCGCGGCCGTTGCTCTCGTCCCTGTCGTCGCGCCTGTTGCCGTGACCCTCGTCCTCATGCCGGTCGTCGTCCTCCGTGTGGTCGTCCGGAGGCTCGGGGGACTGGCCCTTCGGCTTCGTCGCGTGCTCCCTGTCCTTCTTGTGCTTCTTGTCCTTCTTCGGCTTCTTCGACTTCTTCCCCCTCCTGCCCTCGTCCGACCGGGTCTCGACAGGCGCGGCGGGCGGCGGCGGGTTCGCCGGCGGCAGCGGCGGAGGCGGTGGGCTCATGGGCGGAGGCGGCGGGGGCGGCGGAGGCTTGGGCGGGTGGGGCGGCGGCGGGTTGGGCTGTGGTGCCGGAGGCGGCGGCGGGTTCGCCGGCGGCTGCGTCGGTGGTGGCGGCGTCTGCGGCCTGGGCTTGGGCTTCGGCTTCGCGGGCTTCGGCTTGGCCTTTTTCGGCTTTGCTTTCTTCGGCTTCGCCGGAGCG
>DASTWB010000130.1:0-6701 GCA_035758725.1 Gaiellaceae bacterium | reverse complement strand
CGCCCCGGCGCTGGCGGCAGGGAACACCGTGGTCGCCAAGCCGTCGGAGCTGACGCCGCTCTCGACCCTGGCGCTGGCCGGCTGCTTCGAGCACCTCCCGCCCGGCGTCGTCAACCTGCTCGCGGGCGCCGGCGAGGTCGGCGAGGCGATCGTGTCGGACGACCGCGTGGACTGTGTCGCCTTCACCGGCTCGGTCGACACCGGCAAGCGGATCGCGCGGATCTGCGCGGACCGCGTCGCAAGGATCAACCTCGAGCTCGGCGGCAAGGACCCGTTCATCGTCTGCCCCGACGTCGCTCCGGCGATCGACGTGGCCGCGAAGGGCGGCGCCTGGGCGGCGTTCCTCAATGCGGGACAGGTCTGCACCTCGGCCGAGCGCTTCTACGTCCTCGAGCCCGTCTACGACGACTACGTGGAGGCGTTCGTCGGCTACACGAACTCGCTGGTGGTCGGCGATCCGCTCGACCCGGAGACGGACGTCGGCCCGCTCGTGTCGGCGCGCCAGCGCGACCGCGTCGCCGCCCAGGTCGACGCGGCCGTGGCAGCCGGTGCCGAGGTGGTTACGGGCGGCTCGAACGGGGTCAACGGCACGGGCCACTTCTACGCACCGACCGTGGTCACCGGGGCACCCGCCGAGACCGACCTCCTCCGCGAGGAGACCTTCGGCCCGGTCGCGCCTCTCGTCCCGGTGAAGACCCTCGACGAGGCGATCGACCTCGCGAACTCGACGCGTTTCGGGCTCGGGTGCAACGTCTACACGAAGGACCTGGACACGATCTTCCGCTGCATGCGCGAGATCAAGGCCGGCACGGTGTGGTTCAACGATCCGCTGACCGACAACGACGCCGGCCCCTTCGGCGGGATGAAGCAGTCGGGGCTCGGCCGCGAGCTCGGCCAGGAAGGCCTCGAGGCCTTCCAGGAGACGAAGCACGTCCACCTCGAGACCTCGCTGGCGCCGAAGGAGTGGTGGTACCCCTACGGCGGCGGCTCGGCGCAGGCGACAGGGGCGTGATGACGACGACGACGACCGACACGCGCGTGGACACGGCGGTCGCCGACGTCCGGCTCGACCGCGTGACGAAGCGGTTCGACGGCGTCGTCGCGGTGGACGGGCTCTCGCTCGAGATCCCGCGCGGCTCCTTCTTCGCGCTCCTCGGTCCCTCGGGCTGCGGCAAGACGACGACGCTGCGGATGATCGGCGGCTTCGAGGAGCCCGACGACGGCGCGATCTTCCTCGCGGGGGAACCGGTCACCGGGCTCCCGCCGTACAAGCGCGACGTGAACACCGTCTTCCAGAGCTACGCGCTCTTCCCCCACCTGACGATCTTCGAGAACGTCGCCTTCGGGTTGCGCCGGCGGCGGGTCAACGGGAAGCAGATCGCCGGACGGGTGCGGGAGATCCTCAACCTCGTCGACCTGGCCGGTGTGGAGGAGCGGAAGCCGCGCCAGCTGTCCGGCGGGCAGCAGCAGCGGGTGGCCCTCGCCCGGGCACTCGTCAACAACCCCCAGGTGCTCCTGTTGGACGAGCCGCTCGGCGCGCTCGACCTGAAGCTCCGCAAGCAGATGCAGCTCGAGCTCAAGCGGATCCAGCACGAGATGGGGATCACCTTCATCCACGTCACGCACGACCAGGAGGAGGCGATGACCATGGCCGACGCGATCGCGGTCATGAACCGCGGCCGGATCGAGCAGCTGGGGCAGCCCGACGAGCTCTACGAACGGCCGCAGACCAGCTTCGTCGCGCGCTTCCTCGGCGCCTCGAACCTCCTGGTGGGGACCGTCGAGGACTCCACGAGCGTCCGCCTGGGCAGCGGCGCCGTGCTCCGCGTCGCCGAGCCGCTCCCGCCCCGCGGCACCGGCGTCGCCGTCGGAATTCGCCCCGAGAAGCTTCGCCTCGACGCCGAGGGCGGCCTCAACCGGCTCTCGGGCACGGTCACGGAGCTCTCGTACGTCGGCGTCGCGACCCAGTACATCGTCGAGACGGCCGACGGCAGCCTCGCCGTCTACGTCCAGAACACGGAGCCGGGAGCGCACACGGTGCAGCCCGGAGCGCAGGTCACGCTCTCCTTCGGCCCCGACTCCGCCTTCGTCGTCGAGCACACAGAGGAGGAACCACTCGCATGACCGACCTCACCCGCCTGGAGCTGCTCCGCCGTGCCGCGGCCGGCGGTGCCGCGATCTCGATCCCCGGCCTGCTCGCAGCCTGCGGCAGCGACGACGACGAGGAGGCCGGCGCCACCACCGAGACCGGCCCGAAGCAGCTCGCAAGCACGCTCCGGTTCTCGAACTGGACGCTCTACATCGACCGCGACGAGAAGACGAAGAAGAGCCCGACGCTGGAGGGCTTCACCCAGAAGACCGGCACGAAGGTGCAGTACTTCGAGGACATCAACGACAACGCCACCTACTTCGGGAAGATCCAGCGGCCGCTCTCCCAGGGCCAGTCGATCGACCGGGACATCGTCGTCCTGACCGACAACTCGCGCTTCCCCGGCCTGCTGATCCAGAAGGGCTGGGCGGAGAAGCTCGACAAGAGCGCGATCCCGAACATCGCGAACCTCCAGGACTCGCTCAAGAGCCCGAGCTTCGACCCGGACCGCGAGTACAGCCTCCCGTGGCAGTCGGGCATGACCGGGATCGCGTCGAACCTCAAGCTCACGAAGACGCCCGTCACCTCAGTCGAGCAACTGCTCGAGGACACGAAGTTCAAGGGCAAGGTCACGCTCCTCACCGAGATGGCGGACACGATGAGCGTCGTGATGCTGGCGAACGGCGACGACCCGACCAAGGTCGACGACGCGTCCTTCGACCGGGCGCTGAAGCGGATCCAGCGGGCGGTGGACTCCGGTCAGGTTCGCCAGTTCACGGGCAACGACTACACGGGCCCGCTCGCGCGCGGCGACCTCGCCTGCTGCGTGTCGTGGTCCGGGGACGTCGTCCAGCTCACCGTCGACAACCCGAACCTGAAGTGGAACCTCGCCGACTCGGGCGGCGACATCTGGACGGACAACATGCTGATCCCCAAGGGCGGGGACGCGTACACGGCTTCCGCCTTCATGAACTACGTCTACGACCCGAAGATCGCAGCGCAGATCGCGGCGTATGTGAACTACGTCTCGCCGGTCAAGGGCGCAAAGGCCGAAGCGACGAAGCTCGACCCGGAGCTGGCCAACAACCCGCTGATCTTCCCCGACGAGGACACGCTCTCGAAGGTCGTCATCTTCGACAGCAAGGCGCTCACGAACCAGGACTACCTCGAGAAGTGGCAGAGCCTGATCGGGGCGTAGCGGCTTGACCTGGCTGCATCGTCACCGAGGGCTGGTCCCGTACCTCCTGCTGGCCCCCGGGCTGGCGTGGCTCGCGGTCTTCTTCATCGTCCCGCTCGCGTTCCTCGCGTACCAGTCCCTACAGAGCGGGTCGTTCGACTTCGGCTACGACTTCTCGTGGCAGGCCAGCAACTACTGGGACGCGATCTCCCAGTACAAGGACCACCTGATCCGGTCCTTCGTCTACGCCGGGCTCGCGACGGTGATCGCGCTCGTCGTCTCCTATCCCCTCGCCTACTGGATCGCGTTCCGCGGCGGCCGCTGGAAGAACCTCTTCCTGCTGATGATCATCGCGCCGTTCTTCGTCACCTACCTGATCCGGACGCTCGCGTGGCAGACGATCCTGGCGGACGAGGGGATGGTCGTCGGGATCCTCCGTGACCTGCACATCCTCGACTCGGACGGGCGGCTCCTCGCGACCTCGACGGCGGTCGTCGCCGGGATCACCTACAACTTCCTCCCCTTCATGGCGCTGCCGCTCTACGTGGCGCTGGAGTCCATCGATCCCCGGCTGATCGAGGCGGCGCAGGACCTCTACGCGAGCCGCGCGAAGGCCTTCCTCCGCGTCACCCTGCCGCTGTCGCTGCCGGGCGTCTTCGCGGGCACGCTCCTGACCTTCATCCCGGCCGCCGGCGACTTCATCAACGCCCAGCTGCTCGGGACGCCGAAGCAGCACATGATCGGCAACGTCATCCAGTCGAAGTTCCTCGAGCTGATCGACTATCCCGCTGCGGCTGCGCTCTCGTTCGTGCTGATGGGGATCATCCTCGTCGGCGTGATCGTCTACAGCCGCGCGCTCGGATCGGAGCGGCTGACGGGATGAGCTTCGCCGCGATCCGCCACCACGCGTTGACGGTCTACGCGATCGGCGCCTTCGCCTACCTGCTGCTGCCGATCGCCGTCGTGATCGCGTTCTCGTTCAACGACCCGAAGGGGCGCTTCAACTACGTCTGGCAGGGATTCACGCTCGACCAGTGGCGCAACTGGGACGCCGTGCCCGGGCTCCGCGACTCGATCGTGCTCTCCGTCCAGATCGCCGCGATCTCGAGCTTCGTCGCCACCGCGCTGGGGACGCTGATCGCGCTCGCGCTGGTGCGGCACCGGTTCGTCGGCCGCGGCCCCACGAACTTCCTGATCTTCCTCCCGATGTCGACACCGGAGATCGTCCTCGGCGCGTCGCTGCTCGCGCTCTTCCTCAACCTGCAGTTCGCGACCGGCTTCACGACGATCGCGATCTCGCACATCATGTTCAACATCAGCTACGTCGTCGTGACGGTGAAGGCGCGGCTCGTCGGCTTCGACCGCCACCTCGAGGAGGCGGCGATGGACCTGGGCGCGGGCCCCTGGACGACGTTCCGGAAGGTCACGCTGCCGCTGATCGCGCCGGCGATCCTGGCCGGGCTCTTCCTCGCCTTCGCGCTCTCGGTCGACGACTTCGTGATCACGTACTTCAACGCAGGCTCCGAGGTGACGTTCCCCCTCTTCGTGTGGGGCGCGGCGCGGGTCGGAGCGCCTCCGCAGGTGAACGTGATCGGGACGGCGATCTTCGTCATCGCCCTCGCGGCGATGGCGGCGAACATCTTCATCCAGACCCGGCGCGGCCGGCAGGCGAAAGGAGCCGCATGAGCACGGACCTCCAGCAGCAAGCACGCGAGCACCTCTGGCTGCACTTCACCCGCATGGGCGGCTACATGGAGGACGAGATCCCGATCATCGTCCGGGGAGAGGGCTGCTACCTCGAGGACTCGAAGGGCAACCGGTACCTCGACGCGCTCGCCGGGCTCTTCGCCGTCAACGTCGGGTACTCGTTCGGGGACGAGATCGGCCGGGCGGCCCACGAGCAGATGAAGGAGCTGCCGTTCTACACGAACTGGTCGTACGCCCACCCGCGCGCGATCGAGCTCGCCGCCACCGTGGCCGAGCTCGCGCCCGGAGATCTCGGTCGCGTCTTCTTCTGCTCCGGCGGCTCCGAGGCCGTGGAGTCGGCCTGGAAGCTCGCGCGGCAGCATTACGCGGCGCGCGGCGAGCACCGGCGTGCCGAGGCCGTCCACCGGATGATCGCCGGCGGCCGGGTCGAGGAGCAGCCGGTCCACGAACGCCGTTGGAAGGCGATCTCTCGCCACATCGCCTACCACGGGACGACGATGGGCGCCCTGTCGATCAACGGGATCCCGGCGCTCCGCGACCCGTTCGAGCCGCTCGTGCCGGAAGTCGCCCACGTCCGGAACACGAACCGCTACCACCGGCCGCAGGCGGAGACGGAGGAGGAGTTCACGGCGCTCTTGCTCGAGGAGCTCGAGCACACGATCGAGTCGCTCGGCGCCGAGACCGTCGCGCTCGTGATCATGGAGCCTGTGCAGAACGCCGGCGGCGCGTTCACGCCGCCGACCGGCTACTGGCGCGGCGTGCGCGAGCTCTGCGACCGCTACGACATCCTGCTCTGCGCCGACGAGGTGATCACCGGCTTCGGGCGCCTCGGCCACTGGTTCGGCTCGGAGCGGTACGACATCCGGCCGGACCTGCTCACGATGGCGAAGGGGCTCTCCTCCGCCTACGGCGCGATCGGCGGCATCGTCGCCAGCGATCGCGTGATGGAGCCGTTCATGAAGGGATCGTCGATGTATGCGCACGGGATCACGTTCGGCGGGCACCCCGTCATGTGCGCGATCGCGCTCAAGAACATCGAGATCATGAAGCGGGAGCGGATCGTCGAGCACGTGAAGGAGAACGAGGACCGCTTCCGCGACACGCTCGCGCAGCTGCTCGACCTTCCGATCGTCGGCGACCTCCGCGGGACCGGCTTCTTCTACGCGCTCGAGCTCGTGAAGGACAAGGAGACGCGGGAGACGTTCACCGACGAGGAGTGCGAATGGCTCCTTCGCGGGTTCCTCTCCCCCCGCCTCTTCGCCGCGGGGCTGATCTGCCGGGCCGACGACCGCGGGGACCCGGTGATCCAGATCTCGCCGCCGCTCGTTGCCGGACCGGAGGAGTTCGACCGCATCACGTCGATCCTCGGCGAGACGCTGGGCGAGGCGTGGGCCGAGCTCGACCGTGGGCGCGCGTTAGCGAAGGCGTAGCTCGAAGTAGGTCGTCCCGTGGACCGGGTTCGGGCGGTAGGCCTCGATCTCCTCGAAGCCGAGCGAGCGGTAGAGGCCGCGCGCCGCCGTCATCGACGGCAGGGTGTCCAGCCGCATCGAGTCGTAGCCGGCGGCGCGGCCGGCCTCGACGATCGCCTTTGCGAGGCGCCGCCCGACGCCGCGTCCGTGGAACGCGGGACGGAGGTAGAGTCGCTTCATCTCGCACACGCCCGGCTCGTAGGGCCGGAGCGCCACGCACCCCGCCGGCTCGTCGCCGTCGAGCGCGAGCAGCAGGCGG
>DASTWB010000105.1:0-7269 GCA_035758725.1 Gaiellaceae bacterium | reverse complement strand
CCCAGAACGGGCTCGCCTCCCGCGGGCTCCCGTCGTCCGAGGCGGCCTCGCGGACGAGGTAGAGGCGGTCCGTCGGCCTCGTGCACGCGGTGTAGAAGAGATAGCGGTCCCGCGCCACCTGGTCGTTGCGCCGCAGCCGGCCGCCGAACCGGCGGCGCTCGTCATCGCCGAGGAACGGCGTCGCCGGAGAGCGCCGCGGCAGGGTTCCTTCCTCCAGGCCGAGGACGAAGACGTGCTCGAAGCGCCGCGTTCGGGCCCGCGCGAGGTCGAGCACCGGAACGCGACCGGCGTCGGTCGCTGCGGGCGTCCGCACCGACGCGCGCTCGAGCGCGGCGAGGACGTCCTCCCGGGAGACGGGCGCGGCGATCCGCTCCCAGCCCTCGAGGTCGTGGAGAACCCGGCGACAGCCTTCGTAGGCGCGGAGGTCGTCACGGGAGGTCTCCCCCGCCGGCGGGCTCTCGAGGCCGTAGGCGTTGCGGACCATGGACGCCGCGAGCTCGCGGACCGCCTCGACCGGCGACTCGGCGGCCCGGACGGCGTCCAGCGCCGGAAGCCGGGCCTCGCGCAGAGCCTCGAGCTCCTCCTCGACGCGTTCGGCTGCCGCGATCGCGCGGCCGCGCAGACGGCCCTCGACGAAGTCGACGCTGCCGCGGCGGAGTCCCGAGTACGGCGAGCGGAGGTAGCGGAAGAGCTCCGGCCGGTCGGCGCCGGCCCAGCCGAAGCGGAGGAGCGCGAGCAGCGCCTGGCCGAAGGGCGTCTGGGGCAGACGGGCCGGTGCGTCGATCGCATACGGGATGCCGAGCGTCGAGAACGCGGTCTCGAGCGGCGCGCGCCAGCGGTCGTAGGACGGCACGACGACGCCGACCTGGTCCGGGGCCGTCCCGTCACGGAGCAGCCGGAGAACCTCCTCGCCGACGAGCTCCAGCGCACCCCGGGCCCCGGCGCCCTCGAGAAAGCGGATCGCGCCGTCGAGCGCCGGTGGATCGTGGCCCGGGTCGCCGAAGAGGCCGCGCTCGAGGTACGCGAGCGCGGGGTGCGCAACCTCCGCATAGCGGGGGCCGAGCTCCGTGAGCGAGCCGTCCGCGAGGCGCGCGAGCTCCTCCGACGTCTCCCCGAGCCACTCGAAGGCCGGCCGGCCCGGCTCGTACGGAAGCGAGACCGTCACGTCCGACCTCCCCGCGAGCGCCCGGACGAGCGCCCACTCGGTCTCGGTCAGGTCCTCGAAGCCGTACGCGAACACGGGCCGGCCGTCCCAGGCGTCGAATGCGTTCGCCAGGCGCTCGGCGGCCGCGGCGCGAAGCTGGTGCCGGTCCCAGAGGCGGAGCCGTTCGAGCTCCTCACGATACGAGGCGTAGAGACGGGCCAGCGGGCCGTCGAGCTCGTCGGGCGCGACGAGCCCGGACTCGACTTCCGCGATCGCCTCCCGTAGCGCCTCTGCGAAGCCGGCGGACCGTGCCGACTCGCCGAGGCCGTTGAGCGGCGTCCTCGCGACCGCCGTCCTCAGCGCGAGGGTCTGCTGGACGTCGGCCGCGACCGGCCTCGTGTCCGGGTCGCCGGCGGCGATGCGTTCGAAGACGCCGTCGAAGGTGGTGATCGAGCCGCCGAGCAGCGCCGGCGACCGGCGCAGGAGCTGCCGCTCCGCCCAGTCGACGTCCGGGCGGTTGGGCACGATGAGCACGGGATCCCGGTCGAGCGCGGCCAGGTACCGGTCGAGCAGCAACTCGACCTTGCCTGCGTTCGCCGGCCCGGCGAGCAGCGTCAACCCCATCGGCCTATCGTAGACCTGGCCTCTGACGGCTCCTTTGGGCTGTGGAAAAGCTCGTGAGGGCGGGTGTCCCCGCCCTCACGAGGACTAGGCCGCTGCGGACTTCGGCCGCCTGCCTCTGCGGGCGGCCGGACGGCCGGGCATCTTGCTCGAGCAGTCGTCGCAGAGGTCCGCCTGCTTCGCTCCGCGGCGAGCGTCGGAATAGGTCAGGCGCAGCGTCGCGCCCTTCCCTTCGCCGACTTCCTTCCCGCAATTGTCACAGACGAGCACGGTTTTGCGAGCCATGTCGAGGGCCTCCTTTTGCGTCCGGGATTCAGTCAGGGTAGTACAGACCGGACGGCGAATTCTAGGCTGCTGCGCGCGCCTGGCGAATCCGCCACGACCGGAGTAACGAGACAAGCGCGCGTTCCTCGTGGTCGAGCTCGATATCGCGTGCGCCCACAACGCGCAAATGCCGTGGACGAAAGTCCTCGATCGTGCGCCCGTCGAGATACTGCTCGACAACCGCGGGACTGACGTACGACGAGCGCGCAACCGCGGGCGTGTTTCCGAGCCGCTCTCCGACCGTGCGCATGACGGCCGCGACAACGCCCTTCGCCTCGGTCTCGGTCTCGGGAATGCCGCGCTCGGCGAACGCGATCGCGGCGATCAGCGTCCCGCCCCAGGTGCGGAAGTCCTTCGCCGTGAAGTCGTCCCCCATGTGCTCGCGGATGTACTCGTTCAGACGGCGGCTGCTCAGGCTGCAGAGACCGCCGTCCTCCTGCCGGTACCGGAAGAGCCGCCGGCCGCCCTCGAGCGACAGCAGGGCCTTGAGATCCTTCGCGAGCTCCGCGTCGACGACCGCCGTGCGAACCCAGACCTTGTGCTTCCCGCGGTACTTGAACGACACGCGGCTTCCCCGGACGCTCACATGGCTCTTGTTGAGCGTCGTGATCCCGAACGTTCGGTACTGCTTCGCGTAGCGCTCGGATCCGACGCGGAACCATCCGAGGTTGATCAGCTTGACGGCGAGCGCACACGTCCATTCGGGCGTGAACTGCTCGCCGTCCAGATCCTCGGACATCGCCTTCCGGACGTCGGGTAGGTGCTCGGCGAAACGCACGAGCTTGTCGTACTTCGCCTGCTCCTGCCGCGCACGGTATTGGGGGTGGTAGAGGTATTGCCGCCGTCCCGCGGCGTCAACCCCGGTCGCCTGCAGCTTCGCGTTCGACCGCGGCGAGATCCAGACGTCCTTCCACGCCGGCGGGATGCTCAGCTCCTCGATCCGCCGGAGCTTGTCCGGATCGGTGATCCGCCGTCCGCGTGAGTCCTCGTAGCGGAATCGCCGTCGCGATCCGACTCTGTGCCACCCGCCCCGCCTCGCCATCGTCCTCGTTGTGTCTCCAGCCGCCGCCCGTTTGAATCACGCGTACCATCCCGCGCCGATGGACGTCGACACGATCGTCGTGCTCGAGGGGGACGAGACGGGCCAGGAGCTGCTCGAGGAGTCGCTTCGCGTGCTCGCTCCCGACGTCGTCGGCTTCGAGATCGATCTTCCCCGCTATGACCTCTCGCTCGAGTCGCGTCGACAGACCGGGAACGCCGTCGTCCACGAGGCGGCCACTGCCATCAAGAAGCACGGCCTCGGGCTGAAGGCGGCGACGATCACCCCTGAGGGCAAGGACGACGTCGGCTCCCCGAACCGCCTCATCCGGGAGGAGATCGGCGGCAAGGTCATCGTCCGGACCGGCCGCCGCATTCCCGGCGTCGTGCCACTCGGAGGCGTCCATGCACCGATCTCGGTCGTCCGCATGGCAGTCGGCGACGCGTACGGGGCGAAGGAGTGGCGCGAGGGCAGCGGCGAGGACGAGATCGCGTTCCGCACCGAGCGCATCGAGCGGCGGATCTGCCACTCGGTCGCCGAGTTCGCCTTCCGGCTCGCGGAGCGGACGGGCGCCAGGGTCTTCGGCGGGCCCAAGTACACGGTCAGCCCGGTCTACGAGGGGATGCAGAAGGAGGAGATGGACACGGCGGCGGACCGCCATCCCGAGGTTCCGTACGACCCGCAGCTGATCGACGCGACCTTCGCGCTTCTCATCACGTCCAGCGGCGCGCCGCTCGTGATCCCCGCCCTCAACCGCGACGGCGACGTGCTCTCGGACCTCGTGCTGCCCCTGTTCGGCTCGATCGCGGGCGCCGAGTCGCTGCTCGTCGCGTTCGACGACGACTACGTGCCGGACGCGGTCATGGCCGAGGCTGCCCACGGGACCGCCCCCGCGCTCCGGGGCAAGGACGTGGCGAACCCGATGGCGATGATCCTCGCCGCGGCCGCGCTGCTCGGCTACGGGGACGAGCGCGCCCAGGACGCCGGCCGGGCGATCCGCGAAGGGGCGCTCGAGGCGGTCGCCGAGGGCACACGCACGGCCGACCTCGGCGGCCACTCCGGGACGACCGAGTTCACGGGCGAGGTCATCCGCCGCGCAAAGCAGAAGCTCGACGTCTGGTCGAGCCTCTAGGGCAAGTAACAACTTGTTACTAGCCCCCGAAGCGGCTCGAGCCGGTTCACGCCAAGGCGCGTCGGCGGCTAGTAACAACTTGTTACTAGCGCTCAGGCGGCGCGGATCTGCGCGAAGTCGCCCTCGGCCCACGCGTCGAGGAACGCGCGGACGACGGCGGGGTCGAACTGGGTGCCGGCGCACTCCCGCACCTCCGCGAGGGCGCGGTTCACGGGCAGCGCTGCCCGGTACGGGCGGTTGGAGATCATCGCGTCGAACGAATCGGCCACGGTCAGGATCCGCGCGCCGGGAGGGATCTGCTCCCGCGCCCTGCCGCTCGGGTAGCCGCCGCCGTCCCACCGCTCGTGGTGGAAGAGCACGTAGGGAAGCGCCGGCCGGAGCGCTGCGAACGGCCGGATCAGCCGCGCGCCGGCAGAGGGGTGCCGCCGAATCTGATTCTGCTCGTGCTCGTCGAGCGGGCCTCGCTTGTGGAGCACCGCGCTGTCGAGGTTGAGCTTGCCGACGTCGTGCAGCCGGCCGCCCAGCAGCAGGCCTTCCAGCCGCGCGCTACGCCACCCGAGGCGCCGTGCAATCACCTCCGCGAACGCGCTCACGCGGACCGAGTGACCCCGCGTGTACGGGTCCCGCGCCTCGATCGCATGCGACAGCGCCGTCAGCACCACGCGTGCTCGTTCAAGAGCGCGCTTAGGATTCCTCCGCCGATGAGGGTCGCCGTGCCGAAAGAGACCGCACCCGGGGAGCGCCGCGTGGCGCTCGTGCCCGAGATCGTGAAGAAGCTCGCGCCCGCCGGCTTCGACGTGGCGGTCGAGCGCGGCGCGGGAGCGGGCGCGTCGTTCGCGGATGCCGAGTACGCGGACGCCGGCGCACGCATCGTGGCGCCCGAGGAGCTCTTCGCGAACGCGGAGGGCGTCCTGAAGGTGCAGAAGCCGTCGGCGGACGAGATCGGCCGGCTGCCCAAGGGGTCGATCCTGATCGCGTTCCTGCAGCCGCTCACGGACCCCGAAGGCGTTCAGCGCCTCGCGGCTCGAGGCGTCACCGGCTTCGCGCTCGAGTCGATCCCGCGAATCACCCGCGCGCAGCCGATGGACGCACTCTCGTCGCAGGCGACCGTCTCGGGATACAAGGCCGTCCTGCTCGCCGCCGATCGGCTCCCGAGGTTCTTTCCGATGCTGATGACCGCAGCAGGCACCGTCCCGCCGGCAAAGGTGCTCGTGGTCGGCGCCGGCGTCGCCGGCCTGCAGGCGATCGCCACGGCCCGCCGGCTGGGAGCCGTCGTGTCCGGGTTCGACGTGCGACCCGTCGTACGCGAGCAGGTCGAGAGCCTCGGCGCGACGTTCCTCGACCTCGGCGTGGTCGGCGAGGAGACCGCGGGCGGCTACGCGCGCGAGCTCGGCGAGGAGGAGCAGCGCCGGCAGCAGGCGGAGCTCGAGCGCCGCCTGCCGGAGTTCGACGTCGTGGTGACCACGGCGCTGATCCCCGGCCGCCCGGCGCCGAAGCTGATCCCAGCGTCGGCCGTCCAGGCGATGCGCGACGGGTCGGTCATCGTCGACCTGGCCGCCGAGGCCGGCGGCAACTGCGAGCTGACCGAGCCCGGCGAGGAGGTCGTCCGCGAGGGCGTGACGCTCATCGGGTACACGAACCTCCCGAGCGCCGTTCCGGTGCACGCGAGCCAGCTCTTTGCGCGGAACGTGCACGCTCTGCTGACGCATCTCGCACCCGAGGGCAACCTGAAGCTCGACTGGGACGACGAGATCACCGCGGGCGCATGCGTGACGCGGCACGAGGAAGTCCCGGCGTGAGCGCCCAGCTCGTCGCCGAGCTGACGATCTTCGCGCTGGCGATCTTCCTGGGCATCGAGCTGATCTCGAAGGTTCCGACCATGCTCCACACGCCGCTGATGTCGGGCACGAACGCGATCCACGGGATCGTCCTCATCGGGGCGATGCTGATCGTGGGCACCGCCGACTCCACCCTCGAGCAGGCGTTCGGGTTCGTCGCCGTCGTGTTCGGGACGATCAACATCGTCGGCGGCTTCCTGGTCACCGACCGCATGCTCGAGATGTTCAAGCGGCGGCCGGACGAGGACACGGAGAAGCGTGAGTAAGACCTGGATCGACGTCGCCTACCTCGTGGCGGCGATCTGCCTCGTCATCGGGATCAAGCGGCTCTCCCACCCGGCAACCGCGCGGTCGGGGAACCTCGTTGCCGCGGCGGGCATGGCCGTCGCCGTCGGCTTCACGTTCGCGATCGAGGAGATCGACAGCTACTGGCTCATGCTCGCCGGCATCGCTCTCGGCACGGTGATCGGCGCCGTCTCCGCGCGCAGGGTGCAAATGACGGCGATGCCGCAGATGGTCGCGCTCTTCAACGGCGTCGGCGGCGGCGCGGCGGCCCTGATCGCAGCGGCGGAGTTCCACCGGACCGCGCCGGACCCCGGCCGGCTCGACGGTGAGCTGCTTGTCGGGATTCTCTTCTCGGCCGTGGTGGGCTCCGTCAGCTTCTGGGGCAGCCTCGTCGCCTTCGGGAAGCTCCAGGAGCTCGTCCCGGGCCGGCCGATCGTCGCGCCGGTGCAAAACCTCATCACAGCGGTGCTCGCCCTCGTCCTCCTCGGTGCGATCGCGCTGACGGCGGTGACCGAGCATGGCGTCTGGCTCGCGCTGCCGATGCTCGGTGCGCTCGTCTTCGGGTTCCTCTTCGTCCTCCCGATCGGGGGCGCGGACATGCCGGTCGTGATCTCGCTCCTGAACGCGTTCACCGGCCTCGCGGCCGCGTCGACCGGCTTCGTGCTCGACAACACGGCGCTGATCATCGGCGGCACCCTCGTCGGTGCCTCGGGAACGCTGCTCACGATCATGATGGGCAAGGCCATGGGGCGGCCGCTGCGCCAGACGCTCTTCGGGGCGTTCGGGGCGGCCCCCGAGGCCGGGCCGGTGGCCGCCGCGGCCGCCGGAGACGGCACCGTTCGGACCGCGTCCGCCGACGACATCGCCTTCATGCTCGCGTACGCCC
>DASTWB010000024.1:0-2971 GCA_035758725.1 Gaiellaceae bacterium | reverse complement strand
CTGGCATCGGGCATCGTGAACACGGCGTTCATGATGGGCGGCGCACTCGGGCTCGCCGTGCTGGCGAGCGTCGCCGCCTCGCGCACCGAGAGCGAGCTCGCCTCCGGCACCGACTCGCTCGCCGCGCTGACGGCGGGGTACCACGCGGCATTCCTCCTCGGGGCGCTGTTCGCCGCCCTCGCGGCCGCCGTCGGAGTGGTCTTCCTGCGCACGAGGGCCGTTCCCGGTGAGGAAGGGGCGGAGATGCACGGTGTCCCCGTAGCCGCCGAGACCGACTGACGATTCGAGAGGCCCCGCTTCGGAGGGGCCTCTCTTCGGGCTTGACATATCGACAAACATCGTTATGATGGATGTCGATATGAGAACACTCGACGTCATCGACTGCTGCCGCCCGCTCGGCGCCCCCGCGCTCGACGAGCAGGAGGTCCAGGCGACGGCGGACGTCTTCAAGGCCCTCTCCGACCCGGCACGGGTGAAGATCGTGAACATGCTCGCCCGGGCCGAGGACCCGGTCTGCGCGTGCGATTTCATCCCGGGGCTCGGGCTTTCGCAGGCGACGGTCAGCCATCACCTGAAGAAGCTGACCGACGCCGGCCTGCTCGACCGCGAGCAGCGCGGCAAGTGGGCCTATTTCAGTCTCAATCCCGAGGCGGTCTCGAACCTCGAGAGCCTCGTTCGAATTCCGGAGGTGGTCCGATGAGCACGACGGCTGAGCAACTACGGGAGGAAGTCCGGGCGCGGTACGCCGAGGCCGCGCTCTCGGTCGATCGCGGCGGCTGTGGCTGCGGCGACGACGGGGGCTGTTGCGGCAACGCCGGCTGTGACGGCGACGACGGATCGTTCGGCCAGCGCCTCTACTCCATCGACGAGCGCGCGGAGCTGCCCGATGCGGCGGTCCTCGCGTCGCTGGGCTGCGGGAACCCGACCATGGTCGCCGACCTCCACGAGGGCGAGGTCGTCCTCGACCTCGGGTCGGGCGGCGGGATCGACGTGATCCTCTCCGCCAAGCGCGTGGGGCCCGAGGGCACCGCGTACGGCGTCGACATGACGGACGAGATGCTCGCGCTTGCGCGGCGGAACGCCGCCGAGGCAGGCGTGCGCAACGTCCATTTCCTGAAGGGCGTGATCGAGGACGTGCCGCTCCCGGCCGGCTCGGTCGACGTCGTCATCTCCAACTGCGTGATCAACCTCGCGACGGACAAGGCTGCGGCGCTGACCGAGATGGCGCGCGTCCTGAAGCCCGGCGGGCGGATCGGGATCACGGACATCGTCGCCGAGGACCGGCTCGCTCAGGAGGAGCGGGCCGAGCGCGGCAGCTACGTCGGCTGCATCGCCGGCGCCCTCTCGAAGGGCGAGTACGTCGCCGGCCTCGAGGCTGCGGGCTTCCGCGACGTGTCGGTCGACTTCACGCGCCGCGTCGCCGACGGCATGCACAGCGCCGTCGTGAAGGCGGTCAAGGCCTAGCCGACGGAAACCGGAGGAACGTCGAGGCCGACCCTGGGGACCTCGGTCTCGGCGGCCGGCGCGCGGAGGAACTCGCGCGGCTCGAAGCTCCCCAGCCAGGCGACGAGGTTCGTCGGCACCGTCTGGATCGTGTTGGTGTAGGCCAGGACGGCCAGGTTGTACGCCTGGCGGGACATGGCGATCACGTCCTCGACCCGGCGGAGATCGTCGTGGAGGTCGCGGAAGCGTTCCTCCGCCTCGAGCTCGGGGTAGTCCTCGGCGGTCGCGAACAGCCGGACGAGCGCGCCGCTGAGGGCGTTCTCGGCCGTGGTCCTCTCCGCCTGGGACTGCGCGGCCGCCACGCTGCTTCGCGCGGCCGCGACCTCGTCCAGCGTCCCGCGCTCGTGGGTCGCGTACGCCTGGACCACCTCGACGAGGTTCGGGATCAGGTCGTGGCGCTTCTGCAGCTGGACGTCGATGTCGGCCCAGACGGTGTCCACGCGGTTCCGGAGCCGGATCAGCTTGTTGTACGTCGAGATCCCCCAGAGGAAGAGCACGCAGAGGAGGCCGAGCGCGACCCAGACCGCAAGGTCAACGGGATCCATCGAAGGCGATATCGGCCCGGGGGCTGCGCGTCTTGAGGCCGTCAGTACGATCAGACCGCGGGACGCCGTCCCGCCAGACGCATGGACCAGGCCTCTTCCGCGACGATCGAAGCCCCACGCCGCTGGACCGGCGTCGTCCGCCTGCCGCACGAGGACCCGGGCGTGCCCGACACGCGCTCGCCGGCGCGGCTGCTGCTCTGGGTCGGCCGGCACCAGATCGCGACGCTCGTCGCCGGGATCGTTTTCGGCGTGCTCTGGATGGTCGCGCAGGCGCTGATGCCGTTCGCCATCGGCCGGGCGGTCGAGGACGGGATCGTCGACCAGGACAACCGCGCGCTCGCGCTCTGGGCGCTGGTCCTGCTCGGGCTCGGCGCCGTCCAGGCGGGGGCGGGGATCATGCGGCACCGGTACGCGGTCTTCAACTGGCTGCAGGCGTCGTTCCGGCTCGCGCAGGTCGTCTCCCACCACTCCGCACGCTCCGGCCCCGCCGTTCGCGGGCGGCTCTCGACCGGCGAGGTCGTCGCCACCGTGTCGAACGACGCTATGCGCGCCGGAGGCGCGTTCGACATCACGGCCCGACTCTCCGGCGCCGTCGTCGCCTACGTCGTCGTCGCCGTCATCCTGCTCTCGTCGTCCGTGGTGCTCGGCCTCGTTGTCCTGCTCGGCGTACCGGTGCTCGTGCTTCTACTCGGCCTGGTGATCAAGCCGCTCCAGGCCCGGCAGCGCAAGCAGCGGGAGGAGGTGGGGAAGCTGACGGCCCTGGGCGCCGACACCGCCGCGGGGTTGCGCGTGCTGCGGGGGATCGGGGGCGAGCAGGCCTTCTACGACCGGTATCGCGACCGCTCGCAGGAGGTTCGGCGCGCCGGCGTCCGCGTCGCGCTGCCGCAGTCGACGCTCGACGCGGCACAGGTCTTCGTCCCGGG
>DASTWB010000260.1:0-7537 GCA_035758725.1 Gaiellaceae bacterium | reverse complement strand
CGACAGCTGCGAGGAGCCGAAGAACTCCTTCAGCGCGGCGACGACCGGACGGATGTTGATGATCGTCTGCGGCGTGATCGTGTCGACGTCCTCCGTCGTCATCCGCTCGCGGACGACGCGCTCCATCCGGTAGAGCCCGACGCGGAACGCCTCCTGGATCAGCTCGCCGACGGTCCGGAGCCGGCGGTTGCCGAAGTCCTCGTACTCGTCGAGCTCACCGCGAAGCGGCTCGCGCGAAAGGGTGACCGCGTCGGCGGCGTAGTCCTTGGAGTCCTCGGGAACGCCGAGCATCGTCGGCAGCTGCACGAGCTTGCGGACGAGCGAGAGGATGTCCTGCGTCGTCAGGACGCGGATGTCGTCCGGCACGTCGACCTCGAGCCGCTGGTTCAGCTTGTAGCGGCCGACCTTCGTCAGGTCGTACCGCTTCGGGTCGAAGAAGAGGGAGTTGAGGAGGTTCCGCGCGTTCTCGACCGTGGGCGGCTCGCCGGGCCGCTGCTTCTTGAAGACCTCGACGAGCGCCTGCTCTTCGCTCTCGGTCGTGTCCTTCTCCAGGGTGAGCTGGATGAAGTTCGAGTTGTCGAACAGCTTGAGCAGCGCCTCGTTCGTGCTCGTGTCGAGCTCGAACCCCGTGTTCGGGTCCTGGGCCGGCAGCGCCCGGAGGAGCGTCGTGATCGGCAGCTTCCGCTTCCGGTCGATGCGCGCGTAGACGATGCCCTTCTTGTCGATCTCGAGCTCGAGCCAGGAGCCGCGCGACGGCATCAGGTTCGCGGTGAAGACCTGCTTCGTCGCGTCCTTGGGCTCCATCAGGTAGGCGCCCGGGCTGCGCACGAGCTGGGTGACGATCACCCGCTCGGTGCCGTTGATGATGAACGTGCCGGAGTCGGTCATCATCGGGAAATCCCCCATGAAGACCGTCTGCTCGCGGATCTCCCCCGTCTCCTTGTTGACGAAGCGGACCGTCATCGAGAGCGGGACCTGGTAGGTCAGGTCCTTCTCGCGGCACTCCTGGATGGAGAACTGCGGGTCCCCGAACTTGTACTCCCCGAACTCCACCGCGAGCGTGCCGGTGTAGTCCTCGATGGGTGAGATGTCATCGATCGTCTCCCGAAGACCTTCGTCCATGAACCACCGGAAGGAGGCCTTCTGGATGTCGATCAGGTTGGGGAGGTCGAGAACGTGCTTCAGGCGCGAAAAACTCTTGCGCGGGCGAGGCGCAACAACCCCTCTACTCAACTATGAAGCCTCCCTTGAAAACGGCTTGAGGTGATGGAAACTGCAGGCGGACGGTCGACGGCCGGAACCGGCCAGCTTACCGAAACAGGACAAGCCTGCGCAAGGGCCGGGCAGCCCTTGGCGCAGTGAAGAGGAGTGTAGCAGCGCCGATCGGGGTCGCGGGCTGGACTTTTTCCCGCAAAGTGGGACAATCCGCGGGCCGTTGGTTCTTGAGTTTGAACAGAGGATCGCGAGGTCGATCGCCGTCACGAACACGCTCGGCGCGTGGGACGGCTCGGCCTGGCAACCGCATTAGGCGGCCCACACGAGCACGAGGGGCCGGCGGCCCGGCCCCTCGTTGACTCGCCGCTTCGGTCCTAGTCGGACTCGGGCGCGGGCGCGGCCGGCTTCGCCGGACGCGCCAGCACCAGGCGCGCGAGGAGCGTGAAGCTCTCCGCGGTCTCGCCCGGCTTGCAGCGGGCGAGGACCATGAGCCGGTCGTCCTTGACCAGATCGGACAGGGCCGCCGGGCCCTGCTTTCCACGCCGCTTCATCCGCGTCTTGTCGTCGACCATGACGGTCTGTTCGCCCTTCAGCGCCCGGCCGTGCCGGTTCGCCTTCCGGACGTTCATCGTGAACGAGTCGGTGCCGGCCTCCATGAAGGTTCCATGGAGGAGGACGGCCCGCTTCTTGTGGCACGCGCCCGGCTTGTTCGCCCGCGCGTTCTCGGGCTTGCCGGGGTGGCCGTTGCCCGCGACGGCGGCGGCCGAGAGGGCCAGCGCCGCGACGAGCACCATGAGGAGTGAGAGACGGAATCGCATGTCCCGAAGGTTCGGCGAGGCGACGGTCGGCAGCCAGCCCCGAACGGGTGAGCGGCTCGATTCCTTACACATTCCTCAACGAGAACACGCGAAGGGCCGCCCTCGGGCGGCCCTTCGTGCTGCCGGATCGCTGAGCGCTACTTGACTTCGACCGTGGCGCCGGCCTCTTCGAGCTGGGCCTTGACCGAGTCGGCCTCGTCCTGCGGGACGCCCTCCTTGACCGGGTTCGGGGCTCCGTCGACCAGGTCCTTCGCCTCCTTGAGGCCGAGACCGGTGACGGCCCGGACGACCTTGATCACCTGGATCTTCTGGCCGCCGGCGGCCGTGAGGACGACGTCGAACGCCGTCTTCTCTTCAGCGGCTGCGCCGTCTCCGCCGCCCGGCGCAGCCGCGCCGGGCGCGGCGACCGCGACCGGAGCGGCGGCCGTGACGCCCCACTCCTCCTCCAGCTTGTTCTTCAGCTCGACGAGCTCGAGGACGGTCATGCCGCCCAGCTGCTCGACGACCTTGTCGGTGTCTACCTTCGCCATTACTCCTCCTCGGTGGTGTCTTCTGCGGGTTCTTCCTGCGGTTCGGGTGCCTCGGCCGCCGGCGCCTCGGGGCTGACCTCCTCGACCGCCGGCTCCTCCGCCTCGGCGGACGGCTCGTCCGCTTCGGCGGTGGGTTCCTCGGCGGGTGGCTCGTTCGCCTCGCCGGCGGGCTCCTCGGCCGCTGCCTGCGGCTCGGGCACGGTCTCGCCCTGTTCCTCGAGCTGCTTGATGCGGGCGTCGATCACGTTGACGAGATCGCGGAGCGGTGCCGCGAACAGCCCGACGACGGTCATCAGCGGCCCGCTGACCGCACCGACGAGCTGAGCCCGCAGCACGTCGGCCGGCGGCAGCGTCGCAAGGCTCTTGACCTCGTCCTCGCCGATCGTGTTGCCGTCGAGAATGCCGCCTCGGACCTGCAGGATCCGGGTCTCGCGCGCCGCGGTGCTCAGGGCCTTCGCGACCGCGACCGGGTCCCCGTCGGTCTCGAGGAACGCGATCGCCGTCGGCCCCTCCAGGAGCGCGAGCAGCGCGTCCGCCCCGGCCTCCTCGGCCGCGCGACGGGTGAGCGTGTTCTTGACGATCTGGAAACGGGCGCCGTGCTCGAGCAGCTCACCGCGCAGCTTGTCGATCTCCGTGACCGTCAGTCCGCGGTAGTCCGCGACGATCAACGTCTGCGTGGTCTTGAGCCGCTCGGTCAGCTCGGCGACCAATCGTTCCTTGTCGGCTTTTTGCATCGAATCACCTCCTCTGACGAATCAGGCCCGCCGGTCAGGCGGGCCCGAGCAGAGGCAGGTGAGTGCCTTGGAGCTCTGGCCGCGCCTCGGCTGGACTTCTGCTCCCGTAGGAGCCGCCAACTGTCTCTGGCGACGGGCGTCGTGGTTACGCGGAAACAGGCTCGGCCTGTGCCTCCTCCAACTCTTCGACGATGCCCCTCGTGCGCGCGGGGTCGATGTGGATCCCGGGCCCCATGGTGCTCGTCAGCGTGATGCGGCGAATGTAGCGGCCCTTGGCCGCCGAAGGCTTCGCGCGATTGATCTCGTCGATCAGCGCGGCGTAATTCTCGAGCAGCGTCTTCTCGTCGAAGCTGCGCTTCCCGATCGGGACGTGGACGTTCGCGCCGCGGTCGGTGCGGTACTCGAGCTTGCCGGCCTTCGCGTCCGACACGGCCTTCCCGATGTCGAAGGTGACCGTGCCGGTCTTCGGGTTCGGCATCTTCCCGCGCGGCCCGAGGATCCGACCGAGCTTGCCGACGTTCCCCATCTGGTCCGGAGTCGCGATCGCGACGTCGAAGTCGTCGAAGCCGTCCTCGATCTGCTTCGCGAGATCCGCGCTGCCGACGACGTCGGCGCCCGCGTCCTGCGCCTCCTTCGCCTTGTCGCCCTCGGCGAAGACGGCGACGCGCGTGTCGCGGCCGGTGCCGTGCGGGAGCATGAGCGTCCCGCGCAGCTGCTGGTCGGCGTGGCGGACGTTCAGCCCGAGGTTGAAGTGCACCTCGACGGTTTCGTCGAACTTCCGCTCGGGCCAGGCCTTGAGCATCCGGATCGCCTGCGCCGGGCTGTAGAGCTCCTCGCGGTCGATCTCCGCGCGCGCGTTGCGGTAGTTCTTGCCGTGCTGGGTCACGAGGCCACCTCGACGCCCATCGACCGGGCGGTGCCGGCGATGATCTCCATCGCGGCGTCGACGTCGCGCGCGTTCAGGTCCGGCATCTTCGTCTCGGCGATCTGGCGGACCTGGTCGCGCGTGAGCCGCCCGACCTTCTCGCGATTCGGCTCGCCCGACCCCTTCTCGATCCGCAGCGCCTCCTTGATCAGGACGGCGGCCGGCGGCGTCTTGGTGATGAAGTCGAACGAGCGATCCTCGTAGACCGTGATCTCGACCGGGATGATGCGGCCGTTCTCCTGCTGGGTCTGCGCGTTGAACGCCTTGCAGAACTCCATGATGTTGACGCCGTGCTGGCCGAGCGCAGGGCCGACGGGAGGAGCAGGGTTCGCCTGCCCGCCCGGGATCTGGAGCTTGATCAGCGTGAGGACTTTCTTGGCCATCAGTCGATCTTCTTCACCTGGTCGAATCCGAGCTCCACCGGCACCTGCCGCTCGAAGATGTCGACGAGCACCTTGAGCTTCTGAGAGTCCGGCTGGACGTCGACGATCTCGCCGTCGAAGTCCGAGAGCGGGCCGGAGGTTACCTTCACCGACTCGCCGAGGGAGAACTCGACCTGGGCGCGCGGCCGTTCTCCGGTGACGGCGCCGGTCCGGAGGATCCGGTCGACCTCGGGCTGCGAGAGTGGGATCGGCTTGCCGGCGGCGCCGACGAACCCGGTCACGCCCGGCGTGTTCTTCACGACCCCCCACGCGCCGTCGTTCAGGTCCATGTTCACGAGCACGTAGCCCGGCAGGACGCGCTTCTCGGCCTGCACCTTCTGGCCGTCCTTCGTCTCGATCACCTGCTCGGTGGGGACGACGACGCGGCGGAAGCGCGGCCCCTGGTTCATGGAGACGATGCGGTGCTCGAGGTTGGTCTTGACCTTGTTCTCGTGCCCCGAGTAGGTGTTGATCACGTACCAGCGAAACATCGGCGCTCTCTAGCGTCCGAGCAGGATGCGCTCGACGAGCGGCTGGAAGATCTGATCGGCAATCCAGAGGTACGTGCCCACGATCCCGCAGGCGATGATCACGACGATCGTGCCGGTCATGACCTGACGCTGCCCCGGCCAGTCGACCTTCTTCAGCTCGGCCCAGCACTCGGCGATGAACCGGCGGCTGCCACCGCCGCCCCCACGGCGTCCCGTCTGGGTCTTCGGCGGCTGCGCGGCGGGGCGGACTGCGGCCTGCCGGCTGCGCGCGCGCTGCGCGACGCCCTGCTGCTGGCCGTCCGCCTGCTGCGGCTGCTGCTTCTGGCGGTTTCGGCGGCGCTGCTGACGGGTGCTCCGGGCCACGGCTACCTGGTCTCCCGATGCGTCGTATGCCTGCCGCACCAGCGGCAGTACTTCTTCGTCTCGAAGCGGTCCGGGGTGTTCCGCTTCGATTTCTCGGTCTGGTAGTTACGACGCCTGCACTCCGTGCAGGCGAGTGTGATTCCAACTCTTACGCCAGTTGCCATGTCCTCGTCTTTTCCTCTACGCGGAAGGTAGCGGCGGGTGGATTCGAACCACCGACCTGCGGGTTATGAGTCCGCCGCTCTAACCAACTGAGCTACGCCGCCGCGCCCGGGGATAGTAGCGGCTGTCCGCGCCGGATCGTAGCCTCCGACGAGGTGAGCGAGCGAGAGGCATGTTGGCGCTGCGGCGCGGTCATGGAGTGGCGGCACGGAACCTGGCAGTGCCCGCGTTGCCGTTTCAAGCTCGGGTGCTGCGAGGGCGAGGCTCAGACGAGCTGCGACCCTCAAAGCGACTCGGCGAGCACCTCGGCCAGCCAGAGCTGCGCCTCGTCGACGAGCACGGCGTTCGTTTCCAGGGTGTAGTACGACAGCGCGCCGAGCGACTGGGAGAGGACCCCGCCGCGAGCTCGAGCCCAGGTCGCATCGTCGACGCCAAGCTCGGCTCGGAAGAGTTCGCGAGCCGCGAGCAGCCGCCGCACGAGAACGGCGTCGATGTCCAGCTCGTGCATCCTAGGAGCGCCCATGAAGACGGTCGTGCTCGTCGAAGGAACCAGCGATCAACGCGCCATCGAAGCACTTGCCGAACGGCTGGGTCGGAGCCTCGAGGCCGAAAGGATCTCGGTCGTCCCGATGGGAGGCGCGCAGGCCATCGGACGCTTCCTGGCGTCGTATGGACCCAACGGGCAGAACCTCAGGTTGGCGGGCCTCTGCGATGTCCAGGAGGAGGACGACTTTCGTCGCGGTCTCGAGCAGGCCGGCCTGGGCTCGAACCTCACCCGCGCCGACATGGAGCAACTCGGGTTCTTCGTGTGCGTGCGAGACCTGGAGGACGAGCTGATTCGCGCGCACGGTGCCGACTCGGTCGAGCGCGTCGCAGAAGCTCACGGTGACCTCCAGGCGTTCCGCACGCTCCAGAAGCAGCCGGCCTGGCACGGTCAACCCGTCGAGGAACAGCTTCGACGCTTCATGGGCAGCGGCGGCCGCCGAAAGCTCCGCTACGCCTCCTACCTGGTCAGCGCGCTGAACCCCGCCGACGTGCCCCGGCCGCTGGCCGGCGTCCTCGAGGCAGCTCTCCGCTGACGCGCCGGTTCTCTACGTCGCGACGATCAGCACCGGCGTCCCCACGTTCACGCGGGTGAAGAGCCACTCCGCCTCGGGAACACGCATCCGGATGCAGCCGTGGGAGGCCGAGTAGCCGATGGACGCGGCGTCAGGCGTCCCGTGGATTCCGACGAGCGGCGCGGTCGTGCCCATCCAGCGGGTGCCGAGCGGGTTCCCCGGCCCGGGTGGGATCGGCTTCTTGCCCTGGGCCCAGTCGGAGTCGGGCGGCGGGATCCACCAGGGATTCATCTGCTTGGTCGCGATGCTGTAGTTCCCGAGCGGCGTCGGGTACTGCGAGCTGCCGGTTGCGACTCCGAAGCGGCGGACGAGGGTCGGACCGTCGAAGAGCGAGAGCCTGTTCGACCCTCGGTGGATGATCACGACCGGGCCGAAGGTGGCCGGCGTGACCTTCGGCTCCACGGTGCTGACGATGAGCTCGATCGGCGTGCGGCGGTTGTTCGTGCGGAGCGCGCGCGTCAGCGCCTGCGCCATCCCTTCCTTCTCGACCTCGATCCCGGTCTTCGCCTCCGTGAACTGCGGGCGGCCGCCGGCGACCCCGACGACCTCCGTGTCCACCGCCTCCTGCGAGAAGAGGCGGTCGAGCCGGTTGACGTACCGGCGGATGCGCGTCTGGGTTGCGGAGACCCCGAGCGTCACACGCGTCCCGGGCGTCGCCCGAAGCGCCTGGGCGACGGCGCCGTCGATCCCTGCGCTCGCGCCGAGATAGCGCGGGCTGATCCGCCACTGCTTGTCGCGAAACTGGAGCCGGAGCGGCCG
>DASTWB010000233.1:0-7841 GCA_035758725.1 Gaiellaceae bacterium | reverse complement strand
CGCCTACGCCGCTTCGGCTTCGAGCGCCAGGTCGGCCTCGTCGGCCGGCTGCTCCTGGCCCCGGCGCCTGGCCGGGATCGCCAGCGACAGCAGCGCGCCGGCGGCGACGACCACCGCGCCGACCCAGATCGCGGGCGTCAGGCCGTCGACGAACGACTGCGGCGTCCCGTAGCCGCCGTACGAGGAGAAGACCGAGGCGAGGACCGCGACGCCGAAAACGCCTCCGACCTCGCGGATCGCGTTGTTGGCGCCGGACGCCTGTCCCTCCTCCTCGGGCCGCACCGCCGAGAGCACGACGTTCGCAACGGGCGCGAAGAACATCGCCATGCCGGTCCCGCTGAGGACGAACGGGATCACGAGCTCCGTGTAGGGCACGGTCGGAGTGGAGACGGCGGCGAGCCAGCCCAGGCCGATCGCCTGGAGCGAGAGCCCGACGGCCATGAGGGGCCGGCCGCCGATCCGGTCGGAGAGCGCACCGGCGATCGGCGCGACGACCATCGGCATCGCCGTCCAGGGCAGGACGCGCAGGCCCGCGCCGAGCGGCGAGTGCCCCTGCACCGTCTGCAGGAACTGCGTGAGCAGGAAGATCGAGCCGAACATCCCGAAGTACATGAGCAGCGACGCGCCGTTCGCGGCCGAGAACGCGCGGTCGCGGAAGAACCGCATCGGCAGCATCGGAGCCGGTGCGCGCAGCTCCCAGGCCACGAACGCGGCGGTCAGGGCCGCGCCCACAGCGAGCGAGCCGACGATCTGCGGGCTCGTCCAGCCGTCGCCGTTCCCGTGGATCAGGCCCCAGACCAGACCGAGCAGCCCGACGCTCACCAGGGCGAGCCCCGGGAGGTCGAGGGCGCCGGCCGGACCGCGGGTCTCGCGCAGGAACCGCAGTGCGAGCGGCACGAGCACGATCCCGAGCGGGACGTTGAGCCAGAAGATCCACTGCCACGAGATCCCGTCGACGACCGCGCCGCCGACGAGCGGCCCGGACGCCACGGCGAGGCCCGCGATTCCGGACCAGGCGCCGAGGGCGAGGCCGCGCCGCTCCTTCGGAAACGCGTCGCTCAGGATGGTCAGCGTGAGCGGCGTGACGATCGCGCCGCCGATCCCCTGGATCGCCCGCGCCGCGATCAGGGCGTCCATGCTCGGCGCGAGCGCGGCGGCGGCCGAGGCGCCCGTGAAGAGCGTCAGCCCGAGGGCGAACACGCGCCGCCTGCCGAAGCGGTCTCCGAGGGCCGCGCCGGTGAGGAGCAGCACCGCGAACGTCAGCGTGTAGGCGTTGACCGTCCACTCGAGCTCCTCCAGCGAGGCGCCGAGATCGACGCGGATGACCGGCAGCGCCGTCGAGACGACGAGGTTGTCGAGCACGACCATGAAGAGCGCGAGGGACGTGATCACGAACGTCCAGAGCGTCCTGGGGGTGTCCATCACCTTCCTCCTTGCTAGTGATTCATCACTTACTTGCCTGTGAAAAAAAGAGCTCACTCGTCCTCCCGGCAGCCCTGGACGAGCCGGTCGGCCCAGTCGAAGCCGGCGTCCCGGACCTGCATCGCGGCGAGCACGTTCGTGAGCATGCCCTTGCCGAAGAAGTTGGAGATCCGGGCGGTGCCCGCCCCTGTCCGCCCTTCGACGAAGCGGACGAGCTCGCCGTAGCCCGCCTGCGCGACCTCTCGAACCTCGGGCTCGTCGCTCGCCGCATACATGTGCATCTGGAGCGTGAGCCGTCGCGGCTCGGTGGCGAGGTAGTCCATGTACGCAGCGCCCATCGCGCGAAGCGCCTCTTCGCCCGACTTCCCTTCCGCAGCTGCCGCCATCGCCTCCCTGACCTCGTGCATGCACCGCCGGCAGGCCTCGGCGAAGAGCTTCTTCTTCGTGCCGAACAGGCGGAACACGTACGGCTGGGAGATGCCGGCCCGTCGTGCGATGTCCTCCGTCGAGGTCCCGTGGAGCCCCTTCGCGGCGAACTCGATCAGTGCGGCGTCGAGGATGCCCTCGCGCCGTTCCTCGGCGGACTGTCTGGTCAGTGTGGCTTCGGGCATGCTTGTAAGTTACTACTCACTTACATGCGTCGTCAAGACGCCGGCGACACGGTCGAGGTCCTCGTCCGTCAGCCTCCCGTGGAAGGGCAGCGCGAGCGCGTGCTCGAACGCGGCGTCGGCTCCCGGGAACGGCCCTTGGTCGGAGTAGGCGGCGAGCCGGTGCAGCGCGTAGGTCCCGATCTGGGCCTGGACGCCGGCGTCGGCGAGCGCGTGCAGCGCCTCGTCTCGCCGGTCGACGCGGACGACATACGCCTGGAGGCCGTGGCGGTCGCCGTCGTCCGCGGAGGGCAGGCCGACCAGGCCGTCGAGGCGCTCGGCGTACGCTGCCGCGAGCCGCTCGCGCTCCTCCAGCAGCTGCTCGAGCCGCCGCAGCTGGCTCGTCCCGATCGCGCAGAGGATGTCCGGCAGCCGGTAGTTGAGGCCCGGCGAGCGGATCTCGAAGTCGCCGTGCGGCTCGATGCCGTGGTGCCGGAAGCGCGTGACCGCGTCGGCGAGCTCGCGGTCGTTCGTCGTCACGGCGCCGCCCTCGCCGGTGGTGACGATCTTCCGGGGGTGGAACGAGAGGCAGCCGAGGCGGCCGAGCCCGCCGCAGGCGCGGCCCTGCCGCCGGGCGCCGAGGGCTCCCGCTGCGTCCTCGAGGAGCGCGACGCGATCGGGGACGGCCGCGTCGATCCTTTCCCAGGGCGCCGGCCGTCCGAACAGGTGGACGACGAGCACGGCCCTCGTCCGCTCCGTCACGGCCGCAGCGACCGTCTCGGCCGTGACGTTCATCGTCTCGGGATCCACGTCCACGAGCACCGGCCGGGCGCCGGCGAGCGCCACGACGTTGGCAGTGGCCGGAAACGTGTAGGCGGGCACGATCACCTCGTCGCCCGGCCCGATCCCGAGCGCGAGCACCGAGAGGTGGAGGGCGGCCGTGCCCGACGAGACGACGACCGCGCGCTCGACCTCGCAGGCGGCGGCGAGCTCGGCTTCGAACTCCTCGACCCGCCGGCCCATGGTGAGCTGGCGGCTCTCGAACACCTCCGCGACCGCGGCGACCTCCTCCGGGCCGAGGTCGGGCCAGGCGAGCCGGATCACGCCGGCGCCGGCTGGCGCTCTCTGTACCACGCGATCGTGCGGGCGAGGCCCTCGTCGAGGTCGACCTTCGGCTCCCAGCCGAGCACGTTCCGGGCCTTGTCGATGTTCGGGATGCGCATCTCCACGTCCGTGTAATGAAGCGGCCGGTGCGTGACGTCGACGTCGGCCTCCATCAGCCGCCGGATCCGCATCGCGAGGTCGAACACCGTCACGACCGAGCGCGGATTCCCGATGTTGAAGACCTGTCCGACCGCCTCCGGCCGTTCGAGGACGAGGAGCAGCGCCTCGACGAGGTCGTCCACGTAGCACCAGGCGCGGATCTGGGAGCCGTCGCCGTGGATCACGAGGTCCTGCCCGGCGAGCGCGGTCTCGATGAACGCGCGGATCGCGCCGCCGCGGATCTGGCCGGGGCCGTAGACGTTGAACGGGCGGACGGCGACGGCCGGGAGGCCGAACTCGTCGTGGTAGGAGTGGGCGAGATGCTCCCCCGCGAGCTTCGAGACCGCATACGTCCACCGGGCCTCCCCCACCGAGCCCTGCGCGGTCTCGTGCACCTCCTCCACCTTGTATGCGTGGCGCCCGAAGACCTCGCTCGTGGAGAAGTCGACGAGGCGCTCGAGGCTGTCGGCGGCCGCATGCGCGGCCTCGAGCACGTTGTACGTCCCGATCAGGTTCACGCGCATCGTCCGCACCGGGCTCTCGAGGACGGTGTCGACTCCGGCGATTGCGGCAAGGTGGATGATGTGCGTCGCGCCTTTCGCCGTCTCCTTGATCAGCTCCGCGTCCAGGACGTCGCCCTGCACGAAGGTCAGGTTGGGATGGCCCGAGAGCTCGGTGCCGCCCATGGCGTCCCGGTGGAGGTTGTCGTAGACGACGATCTGGTTGTCGTCGATGAGCCGCCGGCCGACCGTCGTGCCGATGAAGCCGGCGCCGCCGGTCAGGAGAATGCGCTTGCCGTGAAGTGGCACGCGGCGAGTCTAGTCCTGGCCGTCGCGATCCTGGCCGGATGCGGCGGCAACGGCGCCCCCGACCAGCCCGCGACGGCGCTCGAGATCACCGTCTGGCCGAAGGGCCGCTCAGGCGATAAGGACGAAGCCGAGCTTCGCTGCTCCCCGTCCGGCGGAACGCTCCCGGACCCCGAGGACGCCTGCCGGCGGCTCGACCGCATGGAGCGCCCGTTCGTCAGGCCGGCCGGCCAGGTCGTCTGCACCGAGATCTACGGCGGCCCCGCCGTCGCCGAGATCCGGGGCATGTTCGACGGCTCGGAGGTGGACGTGACCTTCTCGAGGACGGACGGCTGTGAGATCGCGCTCTGGGACCGGCATCAGTTCCTGTTTCCGGTGCAGCCTGCCCCGCCCTAGGCCAAACGAATCCTGGGGTCGATGACCGCGTAGAGCAGGTCGACGATCAGGTTGCACGTGATGACCGCGAACGTCGCGAACACGGTGATGCCCATCACCGTCGGCAGGTCGAAGCCGTCGAGCGCGAGGATCGCGCTGCGGCCCAGGCCCGGCAGGCCGAAGACGGTCTCCGTGAAGATCGCGCCGCCGAGCAGCACGCCGATGTCGAGCCCGAGCAGCGTGACGATCGGGAGCATCGCGTTGCGCAGGATGTGGGAGCGCATGACGACCCACTCGGGCGCGCCCTTCGCCCGGGCGGTCCGGACATAGTCCTCGTTCATCGTCTCGAGGACGGTGGCGCGGATCATGCGTGTGTAGAGGGCCGCGTACAGCAGCGCGAACGTCACCCAGGGGAGGACGAGCGAGTGCGCCCACTTCAACGGCCCTCCGCACTCCGTCACCGGGTTGAAGAAGTCGCAGTAGCCGCCCAGAGGCGCCAACCCGGCCTTGTAACCGACGAAGTAGATGAGGATCAGGCCGATCCAGACGGGATGCGCGGAGATCCCGATCAGGACGAAGGTCATCGCGCTTCGGTCTAAGAGCGACCGCGGTCGAAGCGCGGAGAGGATGCCGACCGGCACCGCCACGAGCATCCAGAGGATCACGCCGCCGACGATGATGCTGGCGGTGACCGGCGCGGCGTCCTTGATGATCTCGGTGACGGGCTGGCGCGTCGCGTACGAGCGGCCGAGCGACTGGTGCACCACGATGTTCTTCAGGAAGTCGCCGTACTGCTGCCAGACCGGCCGGTCGAGCCCCACCTCCTTGCGGACGCGCTCGATCTGGTCGGGCGGGCATTGCGCGCCGCAGATCAGCCGCGCCGGCTCGGCGGGGACGAGGAAGAAGATGATGTACGACACCATGGTCACGGCGATGAAGAGCACGCCGGCCCACAGCAGCCGTCTGACGAGATACCTGAACATCCCTCTCCTGGTTGGTGAGACTCGGCACGAAAGGTGCGGTTAGGGGTGATTAGCAGCGCTAATCGCCCTGTCGAGGGCTCCACGATCCTGTTCGTCGGGGCCGGCCGGCACCAGCGCCGGGCGCTCGCGCGGCTGCGCGAGCTCGGCGTCCGGCTCGTCGCCGTCGACCGCAACCCGGAGGCGCCCGGCCTTCGTCTCGCCGACCACGCGGAGGTCGTCGACGTGCTCGACGTCCCCGCCGTGGTCGAGGCCGGCCGCCGCCACGGCGTCGACGGCGTCATGACGTACGCGGCGGACCGGGCAGTCCCGGTCGTGGCCGCCGTCGCGGAGGCGCTGGGACTTCCCGGAATCGGGGCGGAGACCGCCCACCTGATGACGAACAAGATCGCAATGCGGAGGCAGCTCGCCGATGCGGGTGTCCCCCAGCCGCGATTCGCGGCGGTCCGGACCCTGCAGGAGGCCCGCGCCGCCGGGAGCGCGGTCGGCTTTCCGTCGGTGCTGAAGCCGGCGGACTCTGCCGGCCAGCGCGGCCTCTTCCTCTGCAAGTCGATGGACGACCTCGAACGCCACCTGCTCGCCGCGCTCGCGGAGTCGACCGAGCAGGAGGCGATCCTCGAGAGCTACCACCTGGGGACGGAGGTCAACGGACTGCTCGTCGTGCGCGGCGGAGAGCCGGTGGTCGTGACGCTCTCGGACCGCCGGCGGCCGCCGGGGCGCGGGTTCGGCGTGGCGCTCGCGCACGTCTACCCGTCGACGCTCTTCGGCGACGCGCTGGAGGAGGTGCGGCGAACCGGCGTCCACACGGTCAAGGCGCTCGGGCTCCGGGACGGGATCGCCTACCCGCAGGTGCTCTGGGGCGAGGACGGCGTCGCGCGGCTGATCGAGGTCGCCGCGCGCATCCCGGCCGGGCAGATGGACTCGGTCGCGCGCTACGGCGTCGGCGTCGACCTGATCGACGTGGCGCTCCTGCAGGCGCTCGGCCTGTCCGTGCCGGACGAGCTCGTCCTGCCGAGGACGGAGCAGCCGATGGCGATCTCGTTCCTGACGGCCGAGCCGGGACCGCTTCCGACAGGCAAGCTGGTTCGTGTCAGCGGCCTCGACCGGGTGCAGGCGTTCCCCGGCGTCGTCGAGGCGGAGCTCTACTTCGAGGAGGGCGAGACGATCCGACCGGTGCAGCGGGACGGCGACCGTCGCGGCTACGTGATCGCGCTGGGTGCGACGAACCTCGAAGCCGTCGAGCGCGCGCAGTCGGCGGCGCGACTGCTCGACGTGGAGGTGGAGGCGGCGTGAGCTGCGGGTTCTCGCTCGAGCACTACCGGGTGCTGCTGGAGTCCGCACGGAACGGCGGCTACCGGTGGGCGACGTTCGGCGACGAGCCCCAGTCGGGCGACCTGCTGCTTCGGCACGACGTGGACCTCTCGCTCGACGCCGCGCTCGAGATGGCCGAGCTCGAGGCCTCGGTGGGGGCGCGCGCGACGTACTTCCTGATGACGCAATCGGTCTTCTACAACCTCGGCTCGTCCGAGGGCCGCCGGGCGCTGAACCGGCTCCGCGAGCTCGAGCACGGCGTCGGCCTGCACGCCGTCTGGCCCAACCTCGAGCTGGACGACCGCTTCGATCCGGTGGTCGCCTGGCACAACCCCGATCCGGACTACATGAGCGAGACCGTGGACGGGGTGGTCAACGTGATGCAGCGGCCGTTCTTCGATCCCGACCACTACCGGTCGGACTCGAACCAGCACTGGCGTCACGGCTGCCCGCACGACGACCTCCAGGCGGCGCGGTTCGAATGGCTCCAGCTTCTCGTCCACCCGGAGATCTGGGTCTACCCGGGCGAGACAATGGGGGAGACGATGGACGCGATGCTCGACGCCGAGCGAGCGAAGCGCCGCGCCCTCCTCGCCGAGGACCGGATCGACCTCTCGTGAGCGCCCGATGGCAAGTAACAAGTTGTTACTAGCGCTCCCGATCCCTCGGACGCGCGCGACCCTGCGGCGCCTCCTCCCCTCCGTGGAGCAAGTAACAACTTGTCACTAAGCAAGAGGCTCGGCGAGCTCGCCCGCCACTCGGCGGTCTACGGCCTGGGGTCGCTCGTCTCGCGATTCATCGCCGTCCTGCTGCTGCCGGTCTACACGCGCTACCTCTCCCCGGCGGACTACGGGCTGATCGAGACGCTGATCGCGCTCTCGGCGATCCTCACCGTCCTGCTCGCGGCCGGGGTGAAGAGCGCCTTCTTCCGCTTCTACTTCGACGAGGCGGACGAGGCCGGCAAGCGGCGCGTGATCCGGACGTCGTTCTGGTTCACGATGGCCATGGGCACGGCCGGGCTCGCGGCCGGGCTCGCGCTCGCCGGGCCGATCTCGGACCTCCTGTTCGACACGACCGACCACGCGAACCTCGTCCGC
>DASTWB010000222.1:0-6507 GCA_035758725.1 Gaiellaceae bacterium | reverse complement strand
AGTGTTACTTGCCCCGCTACGCCGCTCCCAGAGCGGCATCGGGACCCCAGTAACACAGTGTTACTGGCTCTAGAACGGAAGCTGCGCCGCGGCCTTCTCGGCCAGGTCGATGAGCGGTTCGACGACGAAGAACGAGCCGATCGTCACCGCCATGCAGGCCACCACCGTCGTCGAGAGCAGCGCCTCCCGCGGCGGGGAGCCGCCGGCGGGCGCCAGCTGCAGCTCGGCCGGCATCCGCATGTACATGGAGCGGATCACCGCGAGGTAGTAGTAGAGCGAGATCGCCGTGGCGATCACGCCGGCGACGACGAGCCACCAGCGGCCGGCCTCGTAAGCGGCGGCGAAGACGTAGAACTTGCCGACGAAGCCGCCGGTCAGTGGCAGTCCGGCGAAGGCGAGCATGAACACCCACATCGACACGCCGAGCACCGGCCGCTCCCAGCCCATGCCGCCGATGTTGTCGAGCGTCACCCGCCTGCCGAGCTCGCGCTCCCGGGCGGCGATCACGCCGAAGGCTCCGAGTGACGCCGCCGAGTACGGCACCAGGTAGTAGAGGAGGGCCTTGGCCCCGAGCTCGTTGTTCGCGGCGACGGCGATCAGCATGAACCCGGCGTGCGAGACGGAGGAGTACGCCAGCATCCGCTTCAGGTTCCGCTGGACGAGCGCGGCGACGTTGCCCCAGGCGAGCGACACGCACGCGATCACGGCGACCGCGATCGTCCAGAGCTCCTCCTCGGCCGGGAAGGCGGTGACGAGGACACGCATCGTGAGGACGAGGGCGGCGGCCTTCGTCGCGGCGGACATGAACGCGGTCACGGGCGTCGGCGCGCCCTCGTAGACGTCGGGCGTCCACATGTGGAAGGGCGCGGCCGACGCCTTGAAGCTGAGCCCCGCCAGAAGCATGGCGAGCCCGGCGAGGACGAGGCCGTCGTTGACGAGGTCCTGCTCGCCGATCGCCGAGGCGATCGCGCCGAACTCGAGCTCGCCGGTCGCGCCGTACACGAGTGCCGAGCCGAAGAGCAGGACGGCCGAGCCGAAGCTGCCCACGACCAGGTACTTGAGCCCCGCCTCGAGCGAGCTCACCCGGTCGATCTCGATCGCGGAGAGGATGTAGAGGCAGATCGAGAACCACTCGAGGCCCAGGAAGAGCGTCATCAGGTTCGCGGCCTGGACGAAGAAAACCATGCCCGCGCCGCTCGCGGCCAGCAGCGCGAAGTACTCGCCGACGTGGTCCCGGCGAGTCCGCTGCCCGTACGCGATCCCCACTGCCAGGAGCCCGGCGCCCGCGATGACGATCTGGGCCAGGGAGCCGAAGCGGTCGCGAGTGACGGCGTCTGCGACCTCGAGCGAGGACTCGGGGCTCTTCCAGAAGAGGAGCGCCGCCGCCACCCCGGCGCCGGCGAACCCGAGCGCGCAGACGATCGCGGCGAACGCGCGGACGGCTCCCCGCGGCACGACCACGGCGCCGAGCAGGGAGACGCCGCCGGCCGCCAGCAGCGCCAGCGACGGGGCGAGCGCGAACCAGTCGACGGACGGCGTGTCCATCAGAACGAGAGGTGCTCCGTGATCGCGGCCGGCCAGGCGGAGAGGGCGAGCAGGCAGGCGACGAGGGGCACGATGACCGCCAGCTCCGCCGGGCGGAGGTCGAGCGCCTCCTCCGGCACCGCGGGACCGACGTCCCGGTGCAGGACCCCCGAGATCATCCGCAGCATGTACATGGCCGCGAGGACGATCGCGACCGCGCCCGCGACGGACCAGCCCCACCCGTCTCCGAAGATCCCGGCCAGGATCAGGAACTCGCCGGCGAACGCGCCCGATCCCGGGACGGCCAGCGCGATGATGCCGGTCGCCATCAGCACGGTCGCGAGGGCCGGCCGTCCGCGCGCCATCCCGCCGAGCAGCGCGAACTCGCCGGTCGCCGTCCGGCGCTCGACGGCACCGGCCAGGAGGAAGAGAGCGGCGGAGATCAGCCCGTGGTTGACCATGTGCAGGACGGCTCCCGTGGAGCCGATGTCGTCGAGCGAGAAGATCCCGATCGTGATCAGGCTCATCTGGGCGAGGCTCGAGTAGGCGATCACGCCCCGGACGTCAGGCGCCCTGAAGGCGAGGATCGATCCGTAGACCAGGCCGGCGGTGGCGAGCCCGAGCACGAGGGGCTGGAGATCGTCGGCGGGCTCCGGGAAGAGGCGCACGGCGATCGCGAGGAAGCCGAACCCGGCCGCCTTCGAGACGACGCCGGAGAGCACCGCCGACACCTCCGCCGGCGACTCGCGGTACGCGTCCGGCAGCCAGCCGTGCAACGGGAAGAGCGGTGCCTTGACCGCGAACGCGATCACGAAGCCGAGGAAGATCCAGTGGTTCCCGCTCGTCCCTCCCTCGGCGTAGTCGAACGAGCCCCGCTCGATGCCGTAGGCCACGATCGCCGCCAGCATCAAGAGCGATCCGGCCATCGTGTAGATGACGAACGTGATCGTGGCGGCCAGCCGCCCCGGCCCGCCCCAGACGCCGACGAGGACGTAGAGCGGGATCAGCATCGCCTCGAAGAAGACGTAGAAGACGAGCAGGTCCTGCGAGGAGAAGACCCCGACAATCGCGCCGGTCAGGAAGAGCATGAGGCCGAAATAGGCGCGCGGGTTCTCGCGGCCCGTCCAGTAGGCGTAGGCGATCGCCGCCGCCAGCACGACGACGCTCATCCCCACCAGCCAGAGCGACCAGCCGTAGAGGCCGACGTGGTAGGAGACGCCGAGGTCGCCGAACCACTCCTGCTGCTGCTCGAGCTCGAGCCCGCCGCCGAAGTCGAAGCGCGTGAGCGCGTTGATCCAGATTCCGACCTCGACGAGCGCCGCGAGGAGCGCCAGCGACCCCGCGACCTGACCCGACCAGGGGAAGATCCAGACGACCAGCGCGGCCGCGACGGGGAAGGCGATCAGCGCCGTGGTCAGCCACTCGTTCATCCGCGCACCGCCAGGAAGACGAGGGCGAGAAGCGCTGCGCCAGCGCCGAGAGCAAGGACGTAGGTCCTGAGCAGGCCGGTCTGTGCCTCACCCGTGCGGCCGGACAGGACCCGGGCGCCGGACGTCACGCCCTGGATCGAGCCGGCGATGAGCGGCTGCTCGACGACGCGGTAGCAGGCCCTGGCGATCCAGACCGCCGGTCGGTAGAAGGCGAGGTCGTACGCCTCGTCCCAGAGGAACTTCCTCTCGAGCAGGCGCTGGACGGCCGGGACGTCCGGCACCCGGATCCTGCCGACCGCGTACATCGCCCAGGCGAGGTAGATGCCGACGATCGCAACCGCGACGGCGACCACGCTCGTCAGCAGGTCGTCGAGGCCGGTCGCCTCCACCTTCGGCTCCGCCACCGGCTCGAGGAACGTCGTGATCGGGTCCCACAGGCCCGCGACCTGGATCCAGCCGCCGACGACGGAGAGGACGGCGAGCGCGCCGACCGTCCACCCCATCCAGATGTTCGGCTCGTCGGCCTTCGGGGCGTGGAAGTGCTCGCGGGCGTAGGGCGAGGGCTCGCCCCAGAAGACGATGAAGATCATCCGGAACGTGTAGAGCGCCGTCAGGAACGCGCCGACGATGCCCACGACCCAGAGGATCTGCCCGTAGAGGCCGGCGTCGAGCGCCGAGGCGAGAATCGAGTCCTTCGAGAAGAAGCCCGAGAGCGGCGGGATTCCGCACAGAGCGAGCGCGCCGATCAGCGTCGCGGCGTAGGTCTTGGGCAAGAGCCTGCGCAGGCCTCCCATCCGCCGCATGTCCTGCTCCGCGACGAGCGCGTGGATCACGATGCCGGCGGCGAGGAAGAGCAGCGCCTTGAAGAAGGCGTGCGTCATCAGGTGGAACATCGCGCTGCCGTAGGACGTGATCCCGGCCGCGAGGAACATGTAGCCGATCTGGGACATGGTCGAGTACGCGATCACGCGCTTGATGTCCGTCTGGACGAGCGCGATCAGCCCGGCCATCAGGAGGGTCACGGCTCCGATGCCGGCCGCGAGGTCCTGGATCGAGGCGGCCTCCTCGAAGATCGGGTTGAGGCGGACGAGCATGTAGACGCCGGCCGTCACCATCGTGGCGGCGTGGATGAGCGCGCTGACCGGGGTCGGGCCCTCCATCGCGTCCGGCAACCAGGTGTGGAGCGGCACCTGCGCCGACTTGGCGACGGCGCCGCCGAGGAGCCCGAGGGCGATGAGCGTCATCGCCCAGTCCCCGCCGACCTCGTCCACCCGTGAGAAGACGGCGCCGTACTCCAGCGTGCCGAGCCGCTGCACGAGGACGAAGAGCGCGAGCGCCATGGTCGCGTCGCCGAACGCGTTCATGATGAACGCCTTCTTCGCGGCCGCGATCGCGGCGGGCCGGTCCTGGTCGTAGCCGATCAGGAGGTACGAGCAGAGGCCGACGAGGCCCCAGCCGGCCAGCAGAATCAGCAGGTCGCCGGCCTGGACGAGCAGCAGCATCGAGAAGACGAAGAGCGACATGTACGCGAAGAAGCGGCGCTCCTCGTCCGACTGGTCCATGTAGCCGATCGAGTAGCCGACGATCAGGAACCCGACGCCCGAGACGACCATCATCATGAAGACGGACAGCGGGTCGACGAGGATCTGCAGTCCGATCTCCAGGTCGCCGGCGGTGAGCCACGTCCAGAGCGTCGAGGGATGCGATCGCTCCTCCGGCGAGTCGCCGAGGAGCAGGAGGAACGTCGTCAGCGCGGCGACGAACGAGACGAGCACCGACAGCGTGGCGAGGTAGCCGGCCGCCTTCCTCGGGATGCGCGTTCCGAGCAGGGTGATCAGGGTGGCCGCGGCGAGCGGAGAGAGGAGGCAGGTCCAGGCGGCGGCGGTCACGTCCTAGCCCCGGAGCGTCGTCAGCTCGTCGACGTCGAGGGTGACCTCGCTGCGGTGCAGCGCGACGATCAGGCCGAGGCCGACCACGACCTCGGAGGCCGCCACGGCCATGACCGCGAGGGCGAAGATCTGTCCGTCGATCTGGCCGAGATTCCGCGCGAACCCGATCAGCGCCAGGTTCGCGGAGTTGAGCATGATCTCGAGCGAGAGCAGCACGATCAGGGGGTTGCGGCGGAGCAGCACGCCGAGCGCGCCGATCGTGAACAGGAACGCGGAGAGGACGACGTACCAGCTGACGTCTGGCCCCATCACTGCGCCGCCTCCTTCCTGCGCGCCTCGCTCCCGAGGATCACGCCGCCCACGGCCGCCACGAGCAGCACGATGGACGTGATCTCGAAGGCCAGGAGATGGTCGGTGAGGAAGACCCGGCCGACCTCGGACGGGCTGCCGAAGGCGCCCGCGATGTCCGCCTCGTCGGAGAGCCGTCCGTCAGCCTGGAGCCCGATCGCGACGACGACGTCGACGAGGATCGCGCCGGCCGCGATCACGGCGGCCAGTGACTGCCAGTTCGGCCCGCCCGCGAACGGCTCGTCGGCGTGAGTCCCGATGTACGCGATGACGAACAGGAACATGACCATCACCGCGCCGGCGTAGACCAGCACCTGCGCCGCCGCCACGAACTCCGCCGAGAGCAGCAGATAGAGGACGGCGAGCGAGGCGAGATTCCCGATCAGCGCGATCGCCGAGTAGAACGGGTTCGAGAACGAGATCACCGCGATGCCCGAGCCGAGACAGCCGAACGCGGCGGCGAACCAGATGACCCAGACGAGGAAGTCGCCCACTAGGACTTCGCCTTGTAGGCCGGGATCGGGGTGTCGTAGAGGTCGCGGTCGGCCACCGGGACCCGTTTGACCGGCGGACGGAGCAGCATGTCCTTGGTGTAGATGAGGTCGTCGCGCGAGTACTCCGAGATCTCGAACTCCGCCTCGAGCGTGATCGCGTCGAACGGGCAGGCGAGCTCGCAGTAGCCGCAGAAGATGCAGCGGCTCAGGTTGATCTCGTAGATGCGTGCGTAGCGCTCGCCCGCCGACACGCGGTGATTCGGCGTGTTCTCCTCCGCCACGACGCGGATGCAGTCGGCCGGGCAGGCGGCCGCGCAGAGCGAGCAGCCGACGCACTTCTCGAGCCCGTTCTCGTGGCGCCAGAGCCGGTGCCGGCCGCGGAACCTGGGGTACATCGGGCGCTTGTACTCGGGGTACTGCTGCGTGATCGGCTTCTTGAAGATGTGCTTCAGGGTGACGCCGACGCCGCGAATCGAGTCGAACGGCTGCGGGCTCACGCCACCGGCCTCCTTCGGCTCCCGCCCGGCGGAGCCGGGCTCTGCCGAAGGCTGACGACGCTGGCTGTACGGGGCCTTCCGGGTCCGTGCTGCATCGCACTGTCCCCTCCGGCCCCGCACCCCCAGCGCCGCCCCGGTGACGTGAGCAAGCTCACAGGGCCACCACGAGGGCCGCTGTGACGAGCGCGTTCAGGGTCGCCACCGGCAGGAGCACCTTCCAGCCGAACGCCATCAGCTGGTCGTAGCGCAGGCGCGGAAGCGTCGTCCGCAGCCAGATGAAGATGAAGATCACGACGAGGACCTTGAGCACGAACCAGACGGGGCC
>DASTWB010000175.1:0-11052 GCA_035758725.1 Gaiellaceae bacterium | reverse complement strand
CGTTCGTGGCGCTGCTGGGTGCGGCGACGTCGCAGATCTCGTACACGGCGTCGAAAGGGGCGGTGCTCTCGCTGTCGCGGGAGCTCGGCGTCCAGTTCGCGCGGCAGGGCGTCCGCGTCAATGCGCTCTGCCCGGGGCCGGTCGAGACGCCGCTCCTGCTGCGGATCTTCGGCGACGATCCCGCCGCGTACGAGCGGCGGCGGGTCCACCTTCCGATGGGCCGGCTCGCGAAGCCGAGGGAGATCGTGAACGCCGCGCTCTTCCTCGCGAGCGACGAGTCGTCCTACGTGAATGCGGCGACGTTCGTCGTCGACGGCGGCCTGACGGCGGCGTACGTCACGCCCGAGTAGCCGCGGGCCTCCAGGCTCACGGGATCGACAAGACGACCTTGCCGAAGTGCTCGCCCGACTCCATGCGCCGGTGCGCGGCCGCAGCGTCGGCGAGCGGGAAGACCGAGTCGACGACCGGCCTGGCCCGGCCGCTCTTCACGAGCTCGTACGCGCCCTCGAAATCGTCCTTCGTGCCCATGGTCGATCCGAGGATCGTCAGCTGCTTCCACCAGACCCGGTGGAGCGCGGCCTTCGGGTTCGGGCCCGTCGTTGCTCCGCACACGGCGATCCGGCCGTGCGGGCGAACGGCCTGCAGCGAGGTCTGCCAGGTCGCCTCGCCGACGTGCTCGACGACGATGTCGGCACCGTGCCCTCCCGTCGCCTTCTTGACCGCTTCCACCACGTCGCCTTCGGCGTGATTGACGACCACCTCGGCGCCGAGCCCGCGCGCGAGCTCGAGCTTCGCGTCGCTCGAGGAGGTCGCAACGACTCGCCCACCGAGCGCTCTCGCCAAAACGAGCGCCGCCGAGCCGATGCCGCTGCCTGCTCCCCAGACGAGCACCCATTCGCCCACCTGGAGCGCGGCGCGTGTCACCAGCATCCGGTACACGGTCTCGAAGACGAGCGGAAAGGCGGCGGCCTCCTCGAACGAGATCTCGTCCGGCAGCGGATAGACGTTCGACTCGGGCACGGCGATCAGCTCCGCGTGGGTCCCGTCCATGTGCTCGCCGACGACGCTGATCCGGTCGCCGTGCTCGATGCCGGGGTTGATGACCACTCGTCGGCCCGACGGATCGAGTCCGGCGCCGTCCGCGCCGAGGATTCGCGGCTTCGGTACGGAGGGGAGGCCCTGGCGGATCCAGAGGTCGAGCCGGTTCAAGGACGCAGCCCGCAGCCGGATCAGGACCTCGCCGGGACCGGGCTCGGGATCGGGGGCGTCCTCGTAGCGGAGCACCTCCGGACCGCCGTCCTCGTGGATTCGGATCGCCTTCACGGCGCCGGATCGTAGGCACAATCAGCCGCATGACCGCTCAGGAGCTGGAGCGGCTCGCCGGCGAACTGGGGATCGACGCGGTCGGCGCTGCGCCGGCCGAGCCCTACGTGGACACCGAGCGCCACATCGCCGAGCGGAAGCGGCGGGGCCTCTTCGCCGACCTGAGGTTCACGACGGCGCAGCCGGAGGTCTCCTGCCACCCGGAGCGCCTCCTCGAGGGAGCGGAGACGGTGGTCTCCGCCGCTCTCTGCTACTACGCCGACGGCCCGGAGCTCCGCCCGGGCGAGGGCCGCCTCCCGCGCTATGCCTGGAGCGACGCCTACGCCGCGCTCCGCGGCCGGCTCGAGGAGCTCGGCCGCCGGCTCGGCGGCGAGTACCGCGTCCTCGTGGACGCCAACCAGCACGTGGACCGCGAGGCGGCCGCGCGCGCCGGCGTCGGCTTCTACGGCAAGAACACGATGCTGATCACCCGGAAGCACGGCTCCTGGGTCGTCCTCGGGACGCTCGTGACGACGGAGGAGCTGGAGGCGACACCGCCGCTCGACCTCGACTGCGGCTCGTGCCGCCTCTGCATCGACGCATGTCCGACGAACGCGCTCGACGAGCCGGGAGTGCTCGACACGAACCGCTGCCTCTCGTACTGGACGCAGTCCAGGCACTCGCTTCCGGAGCCCGTCCGCGCTGCGCTCGAGGATCGGGTCTACGGCTGCGACATCTGCCAGGACGTCTGCCCCTGGAACCGGGGCGTGGAGAAGCGCCGCGCGGGGCCGCCGCCGGACGGCGCGGAGACGCACGTCTCGCTCGTCGACTGGCTCGAGGCCGACGACGCGGAGCTCCGGGTCCGGTACGAGCGATTCTTCGTCCCGCGCAACGACCCGCGGTTCCTGCGCCGAAACGCGCTCGTCGCGCTCGGAAACAGCGGCGGCCCCGAGCACCGCGGGCTCGCCGAGCGCTACGCGGAATCGGACGACGAGCTGCTGCGCGAGCACGCCGTGTGGGCCCTCGCCCGCCTGGCCACCCGGCACAATTCGTAGCCGCGTGGCCCAGGACGCACGCCGATCCTCGCGGACCGAGGTCTGGATGGCCTGGGTGCGGCTGCTCGCCGTGCCGTTTGCCGTCCTCGAGGTCGGGGTCCTCAAGTCCGACTATCCGTCCGGCTACGAAGCGTGGGCGTGGGCGCTCACGGGTGCCCTCGCGGTCGGCGCCGTCGCGCTCCTCGTGCTCGCCTACCGGATCACGTCTCGGCGCGCGTGGCGGCGCATCGGCCTCGCGGCGCTCCTGCTCGACTCGCTGGTCGTCTACGGCTACGTCCTCGTCTTCACATTCGAGGCGGGCACGCCGGTCCGGCAGCTCGTCTTCATCCCCCTGATCGAGGCGGCACTCCTCTACGGGCTCATCGGTGCCGTGACCATGTCGGCGGTGTCCGCCGTTGCCCTGACGGTGACCGAGTGGTGGCGGGAGGAGCACTTCCCGCCCCAGGAGTTCGACCTCGACCGGATCATCTTCCCCGTCGGCGTGCAGCTCATCCTCGGCTCCGTGGTCGGGTCGCTCGTGAACCGCCTGCGGGCGGAGCGCGCGAGCGCGTCTCGGCGAGCGACGGAGGCGGAGGCGTTACGGGATCAGCTCGGCCGCCGCTCAGACATCCTCGACGCGACGAACCGGGCCGCTCGCGCGCTCGGGTCGTCGCTCGACCTCGAGCAGGCATTCGCCGCGTTCATCCGCGAGCTGCGCGGGCTCGTCCCGTTCGAGCGCACGGCGATCGTGCTCCTGGAGGAGGAGTACCTCCGCGTCTTCGCCGCCGCAGGCGAGGCCGCCGAGACCGTCTTCCCGCCGGGCACGGTCACCTCGATCGCCGGCTCGGTGGTCGAGGACGTCGTCAAGGGCGGCCAGACGATCTACCGCGAGGACATGTCGGAGCCCGTGTACGCCGAGGAGCGCGACTTCCTCGCGCTGGGCCTTCGCTCGCGCGTGGTCGCCCCGCTGCTCACGGGAGCCGAGACGATCGGGGCCATCTCGGTCCACCGGCGCGACGCCGGGGCCTTCGGAGACGCGGAGATCGAGCTGCTGAGCGTCCTCGGAAGGCTCGTCGGGAGCGCGGTCCAGAACATCCGCGCCTACGAGGCCGAGCGGACGACGGTCGAGGAGCTGCGGCGGCTCTCGGCGCTGCGCGCCGACTTCGTCTCGCTCGTCTCGCACGAGCTTCGGAGCCCGATGGCCTCCGTCATCGGCTCCGCCCGGACGCTGCAGCAGCGCTGGCGGGAGCTGACGCCCGAGCAGCGCGAATCCTTCCTCGCGCTCATCGCCCACGAGACGTCGCGCCTCGCGGAGCTGATCGGCGACGTGCTCGACACCTCGAGGATCGAAGCTGGCACGTTCAGCTACTCGTTCGGCGACGTCGACCTCGGAAAGCTCGTCCGCGATTCGGCCGCGGCGGCCGAGCACGCACAGGACGAAGTCGCCGTCACGGCCGTCGTCCGCGATCCGCTTCCCTCGGTCCGCGGGGATCGCGACCGGCTGCGGCAGGTGCTCGTGAACCTGATCGACAACGCCGTGAAGTACTCGGCGCCGGGCGGCGAGGTGCGCGTCGAGGCGGAGAGCATGAACGGGCGCGTCGTGGTCGAGGTTCGCGACCAGGGGCCCGGGATCTCGCCGGAGCACCAGCGCGTGATCTTCGAGAAGTTCGGCCGCATCCACCTCGGCGAGCACGCGAAGCCCGGCACGGGGCTCGGTCTCTTCATCGCCCGGTCGATCGCCGAGGCACACGGCGGGGTGCTCGAGGTCCGGTCGGCGCCCGGTCGGGGCGCGACGTTCCGGCTGTCCATCCCGGTCTAGCCGAATGCGATAGCAGGCGCGGCCGCGGTGATATCACGCCGAACCGGCTGAAAACGGCTCAACCACGCCGAAAATCGCCCTTGACGGGACCCCTCGGCGGCGACTTCAATGCCTGCCCGTGGCTCGCTTCCGGATCGCCGCCCTCGCAGCCCTCGCGCTGACCCTGGCCGTCGCCTGCGGAGGGGATTCCGGCGGCTCCGGGTCGATCCGCTTCCTGATCTTCGGGGATCCGGCCGAGATCAACGCGTACCGGACGTTGATCTCGTCGTTCTCGAAGGAGGAGCCGGACATCGACGTGCAGCTCGTCGAGGCGAGCGATCGCGAGGATCTGATCGCGCGACTCTCGACGTCCGTCGCCGGCGGATCGCCCCCCGACCTCTTCCTCATGAACTACCGGTTCTACGGGCAGTTCGCCGCGCGGGGCGCGCTGGAGCCGCTCGGCCCCTACGTCGAGGACTCGGACGTCTTCGAGGAGGCCGACTTCTACCCCCAGGCGCTCGACGCCTTCCGGTGGAAGGGCGAGCTGACCTGCCTCCCGCAGAACGTCTCCAGCCTCGTCGTCTACTTCAACCGCGAGCTCTTCAAGCGCTTCGGGGTTCCGCCGCCGCGCGACGGCATGCACTGGAACGAGCTCGTCTTCAAGGCGCGGCAGCTGACGCGGGACAAGAACGGCCAGGTCGTGCGAGGCGCCGATCCCGACCTCCCGGCGGCCAATACCGCCCAGGCGGAGATCTTCGGACTCGGCATCGAGCCGTCGATCATCCGTCTCGCGCCGCTGGTCTGGTCGAACGGCGGCGAGCTCGTCGACGACGCGGAGGAGCCGACACGGTTCACGCTCGACGGGGTGGAGGCCAAGCAGGCGATCGATGCGTTCTTCCGGCTCCGGACGCTCTACGGGGTCGTGCCCACCGACCAGGAAGTCGAGGCCGAGGACGACGAGAGCCGGTTTGCGAACGGCCGGATGGCGATGCTGCTCGAGTCGCGCCGGGCCGTGCCCAGCCTGCGCGAGGCCGCGGACTTCGACTGGGACGTCGTCTCGCTGCCGTCCTTCCAGGAGCCGGTGAACGTCCTCCACTCGGACGCGTACTGCCTGACGAAGGGATCAAAGAAGAAGGACGCCGCTTGGCGCTTCGTCGAGTATGCGCTCGGCCCTGCGGGCGCCGAAGTCGTCGCCCGTACCGGTCGCACGGTGCCGTCTCTCCGCTCCGTCGCCGAGTCCGACGCCTTCCTCGACCCGCAGGCGAAGCCGAAGAACTCGCGGGTCTGGCTCGACTCGATCGAGTCGATCCGCCATCTGCCGACCGTCTCGACCTGGCCCGAGATCGAGGACGCGACGAACGGAATCCTGGAGAACGGGATGTACCTCGCGCAGCCGGTCGACAAGGTGGTCGCCGAGGTCGACGAGCAGACGCGGCCGCTGTTCGCGCGCGCCGCCGAAGGCTGACCAAATCTAGACTCGGTCGCACGTGAGGGCCGGCGACCGGAGGTGGGGAGGCTGGAGGCTGCCGGCCGCGATTGCACTGGCCGTTGCGTTCCTGCTGCCGCTCTGGTTCATGGTGAGCGGCTCCCTTCGCGAGCCGGGGACGCCGCCGCCCCGCGCGCCGGAGCTGGTCCCCAGGCCGATCTCGACGACGAGCTACGACCAGGCGTTCGACCTCGTCGACCTCGCCCGCCACACCCTGAACTCCCTTCTCGTCGCCGCGCTGACCGTCCCGCTCGCCGTCCTCGTGGCCTCCTTGGCCGGCTTCGCGTTCCTGCTCGTGGGCGGAAGAGCGCGCGCGCTCCTCGTGGGGCTCTCGTTCGCGGCGCTGATGGTCCCGGTCACCGCGCTCCTCGTGCCGCGCTTCACGCTCTACCGCTGGCTCGGGCTGATCGACACCTGGGTCCCGCTCGTGGCGCCGGCGCTGCTGGGGCTCTCGCCGTTCTACGTCCTGCTCTTCTACTGGAGCTTCCGCCGCCTCCCGCCCGAGCTCCTGGAGGCCGCGCGGCTCGAGGGGATGACGCCGCTCTCGATGTGGCGCCGACTCGCGATGCCGCTCGTCCGGCCGGTGACGATCGCGGTGGCGCTGCTCGCGTTCATCGCCTCCTGGGGGAACTTCCTCGAGCCGCTCGTCTACCTCTTCGATCCCGACCTCTACACGTTGCCGCTCGGCCTCCGGTCGCTCGAGGCGCTGGACCGGACGAACTACCCGGTGCTGCTCGCGGGCGCGGTCGTGGCGACTGCGCCGGTGGTGCTCGCCTTCGTGATCGCTCAGCGGTACTTCCTCCACGAGGACCGCGGCGCCGGCTGGCTCGGCCGATGAGCCGCCTGGCGCTCGAGGGGGTCAGAAAGCGCTTCGGGGACACGACGGCGCTCGACGGCGTCGACCTCGAGGCGAGGGACGGCGAGCTGCTCGTCGTCGTCGGTCCGTCAGGTTGTGGGAAGAGCACGCTGCTGCGCTGCATCGCCGGGCTCGAGGCGGTGGACGAAGGGGCGATCCGGATCGGCGAGCGGGAGGTCACACGCATGAAGCCCGCAGCCCGCAACGTCTCGATGGTCTTCCAGAGCTACGCGCTGTTCCCGCACCTGACGGTCAGGGACAACATCGCGTTCGGGCTGGTGGTCCGCGAGGAGCCCAAGCGCGTCGTCGCGGAGCGTGTGGCCGAAGCGGCGAAGCTCGTCGGCGCGGAGGGCTTCCTGCAGCGGCGGCCGTACGAGCTCTCCGGCGGCGAGCGGCAGCGGGTCGCACTCGCCCGGGCCCTGGTCCGGCGACCTGACGCCTTCCTCCTCGACGAGCCGCTGTCCAACCTCGACGCCGGCACGCGGGTGCAGATGCGGACGGAGCTGCGGCGGCTCCACCGGGAGGTCGGCTCGACGATGGTGCACGTGACGCACGACCAGGTCGAGGCGCTGACCCTCGGAGACCGGATCGCCGTCCTGGACGCGGGGCGCGTTCGCCAGGTCGGGACGCCGGACGAGGTCTACTCGCGGCCGGACGACCTCTTCGTGGGGCGGTTCCTCGGCACGCCGGCGATGAACGTGCTCACCCCGCAGGCTGCACGGCCGTTCGTCGCCATCCCCGAGCAGACGGTGCTCGGGATCCGCCCGGAGGACGTACGGCTGACCGCGGACGGCGTGCCTGCGCGCGTCGACCTCGTCGAGGTCGCCGGCAGCGACGCCTACGTCTTCCTCGACCGCGACCTCGTGGCGCGGGTCCCCGCTGCGGGGCGGCCGGCGGAGGGGGCAGAGGTGCGCGTGGGCTTCGACCGCGGGGCGGCCCACCTCTTCGACGAGGCGAGCGGACGGCGGGTGGAGTGGTGACGGAGCGGCGGCAGGTCGCGCTCATGCTGGCTCCGTACCTGTTCGGGCTCTTCGCCCTCGTCGGGCTCCCGGCGGTCGTCACCTTCGGGCTTGCGTTCACCGAGTACGACCTGCTCCGGGCGCCGAGCTTCAACGGGCTCGACAATTTCCGCGAGCTCGCCGACGACGACATCTTCGCGACCGCCCTGAAGAACTCGCTGGTCTTCGCCCTGATCGCTGTGCCGCTCCGCCTCGCAGGCGCTCTCGGGCTCGCGCTGCTCCTCCACCGTCGCTTCACCGGCGTCGGCGCCTACCGGTCCTCGACCGTCCTCCCGACGGTGATCCCCGACGTCGCCTACGGCCTCGTCTGGCTCTGGCTCTTCAACCCGCTCTACGGGCCGATCAACCTGCTGCTCCGCTGGCACGGGGACAGCCCGACGACAACCGCCTGGGGCGTGCAGCCGCCGCAGTGGCTCACGCACCCGAACGACGCGCGGGCCGCGATCATCCTCATGAGCCTCTTCACGATCGGGGAGGGATTCGTGATCCTCCTCGTCACCCGGCAGGGGCTGCCCTCGGAGCTCTACGACCTCGCGGCGCTCGAGGATGCGACCGCCTGGGGGATCTTCCGGCGGATCACCCTGCCCCTCATGGCCCCGATCCTGCTGCTGCTGCTCGCGCGGGACACGATCTTCAGCCTCCAGTGGACGTTCGTGCCGGCGCTCGTCGTGACCGACGGCGGGCCGCCGCCCTACGCGACGACCTACGTGCCCCTCTTCGTCTACCGGAACGCCTTCGAGTACCTCCGCTACGGCTATGCGGCCTCGGCGACGCTCGTGATGTTCGCCCTGACCGCGCTGATCGTCTGGCTGCAGTGGCGCATCGTGCGCCGCTGGCGGAAGGGATTCGCCGTCTAGCGGACGGCAGCGGTCACGCGCGTCACGCCCAGCTCGCGGGCCAGCTCCTTCGCCCGGACGGCTACGCGCTTCCTGAGATCGTCCTCCAGCACGACCGCCTCCCCGCGGAACGAGAGGATCTCGCCCACGAGCCACTCCTCGCCCGCAGTCGTCTCGCGGACCGCGGATCCGTCCGCAAGGGGCGTCGCGCCTCGCTCGACCTCCCAGCGCGCCACCTCGGGGGAGAACCAGATCCGCACCGGCCGCGTCCCCTCGAACTCGTTCGGGTCGAACCCCTCGCGCGGCTCGAAGCGCTCGCGGAGCTTCTTCGCGCTGCGGATCCGGTCGAGCCGGAAGCTCCGCTCCCCGTCCCGGTCGCGATCCCAGGTGTGGACGTACCAGTACGGGAGGCGACGCTCGAGACGGTACGGCTCGACCGTCCGCGTGGTCGAGTCCCTGTCGCCCTCCTTCAGATGCTCGATCTCGACGAGCTGCCGCCTGCTGATCGCGTCGCTGAACGTCGTCACCAGGTCGACCTCCGCCCGGGACACGTCGGGCTGCGGCGTCTGGGCGAGCTCGAACTCGCCGAAGGTCTCCTCGAGCTTCCTGCGGACGCGGTCGAGCGGCGTGTGGGCGTCGGCCGCGATCATCGGCCCGACGAACTCGAGCGCCAGCCGGATCGCCCGGGCCTCGAGGGGCGTCAGGCGTGGCGGCGCGCGGAAGGTGTCGCCGAAGAGCTCCTTGTCCACGTGGACGCGGTCGCCGCGCAGCTCGGCGTAGACCGCGTAGCAGCCGCCGCCGAAGTTCACGAGGTTCAGGAGCGACAGGTGCTCCTCCAGCGCCTCCGGCGGGATGCGGAAGCGCTCGCTCAGCTCGGCGGCGGGGATGTCCGTGCTCGTGTTGTCGCCGCAGCGGTCGAGCAGGTAGGCGAGCAGCGCCTGCAGGAGGCCGAAGCGCTCGGGGGCCACGGGCGAGCCGGGCCGCTCGAGCGGCTCGAGGGTCCGCTGCTTCGCCTCCTTGGCCAGCGCCGGCGGCTCGGCCTCGTGGCGTTCGCGCACGAGGTCGAGCGCCCCCTTGACCTCCCGCCGCAGCTCCGGCGGAGCGAGGGGGACTGCGCGGCCGTCCTGCCGGAGGATCCAGCGAACGAGCGGCTCGAGGCTCGCGTACTTCGTGACGAAGACGCCGTCCTCGATGCGTCCGGCGCGGCCGTAGACGCGCTCGACCCACCAGGCGGTGTCGCCCCCGACCTGCACACGCGCCTCGCCGACCGGTTCGCCGATCTGCCAGTGCGCCCGGCCGCGGTGCGCCTCGACGTCGAAGTCCTCGGGGAGCCGGAAGTCGCGCTCGCGGCGAGTCGCGAGGCGGATCTCCCCGCGAATCCGCGAGACGCGGAACGTCCGGATGGCGTCCCGGTCGTGGTCCCGGCCGATCACGTACCAGCGCCCGGCGTCGAGCAGCAGCGCGTAGGGGTCGACCGTCCGCTCCTGCTCCGTGTCGCGTGAGATCGCGTGGTAGGCGAACTTCACGGTGCGCTGCTTGGAGATGGCGCCCTCGAGCTTCGCGAGCCGTCCGGGGGTCTCGGGCGAGTAGTCGACCTCTCTGATCTCGACGCGGTCGGCGGCGCCGCTCGGCGGCTGCTCGAAGCCCGGCCGGCCGAGCGCGAGGTTCTGGAGCGCCAGGCGAAGCGGCTCGGCGTAGGCGAACCGTCCTTCGAGGAGGAAGAACGCCGTCTGGAGGGCCGCGAGCTCCTCGTCCGTCAGCAGCAGCTCTCCCAGGAAGTAGCGCTCGGAGCGAAGGGTGTAGAGCTCCTCGCCGGTGAACTCGTCGCGCTGCGAGTCGAGAGGCACGCCGAGCGCGAGCAGCTCGGCCCGGTCGGAGTAGAACCGCCGAGCGAACGCTTCGTCCGACATCTCGGAGTAGCCCTCGACGTTGCCCTTCACGTCCCGTGCGGTCAAGGGGCGTCGTTCGGCCATCAGGAAGGCGACGAGGGAGAGCTGACGGATCAGCTTGTCGGTGTCGTGCGACACGGGTCGCCTATTCTTGCCGATCGCCTCGTGTTGTCGTTCGAGACAAGGTCCGGGCGGACTTTGTAACAACGGGGGAAACTTCGTTATGCTCAGCGCCGAGGCGCTGTGGACTCCCTGTTAAAGCGCGCTTAACAGACGTTTGCGGGCACTTAATCGAGGAGCTGATACCTAGTGATGGACGCCCAGAAACTCGTAATCCAGAGCCGCATGTATCAGTACTCACGGGCGATTTATCGCTCGATCAAGGATCTCATCGACCCGCATGTCACGCGCGAGACCCAGCTCGAGTACCGCCGTGCCGTGCTGGCGGCGTGCGAGGACACGATGGAGCGTCTCGCTCGCGACCCGCTCTACTTCTCGAAACCCGAGCGCGCGCTCTTCCAGGACATCCGCCGGTACTTCCCGATCCGGGCGCAGGCGCAGGTGGCCTGGGCGGTCGAGGAAGGCGTGAGCGCCGCGGTCGCCTTCATCACGGAGCAGATCGAGGCCGGCGCGTTCGACGGCGGCGTCCCCCGCTGCCGCGCGACCACGCGAAAGGGCAAGCCGTGCCAGCGCACCCCGCTGCCCGACCGCGAGTACTGCCCTTCGCACCAGCATCTCGCAGACGCTGCGGCCTGACGCTTTTCGCTGAAAGTCTCACGACTTTCGGCGACCCTTTGAAGCCGGGCGACGCTGCGCGTCGCGCGGCCTAGAC